>CALKJE010000341.1 GCA_937995675.1 uncultured Saprospiraceae bacterium | reverse complement strand
CATCGAGTGCACCTCGAAAGATAAATGGAAAACCTAAAACATTGTTTACCTGATTAGGATAATCACTTCGTCCCGTCGCCATGATACTATCTGGTCGAGCGGCTTTGGCAACATCATAACTTATTTCAGGCGTTGGATTGGCCATCGCAAAAATGATACAATCTCGTGCCATTCCTTTAATCATGGTAGCGTCTAAAATATTTCCTTTTGATAAGCCAACGAAAACATCAGCACCTTTCAAAATATCCGTCAAACTGGTATCCATCGGAACGGTTCCGTTGACAAACTCTGGTTTTTTACCGTTCAGATTGGTACGATCAGGATGAATTAATCCTTTACTATCGTACATAAAAATGTTTTCTTTTTTTGCGCCCAACGATACATAAAGTCGGGTACAAGAAATAGCAGAAGCACCCGCTCCATTCACGATAATTCGAGCTGATTCGATTTTTTTATCTACAATTTCTAAGGCATTTAATAACGCCGCACCACTGATGATCGCCGTACCATGTTGGTCATCGTGCATCACCGGAATATTCAATTCCTTTTTTAGTCGCTCCTCTATTTCAAAACAAGCAGGTGCAGAAATATCCTCCAAGTTAATTCCACCAAAAGTTGGTTCTAGAATTTTTACCGTTCGAATAAATTCATCAATATCTTTGGTATCCAATTCTAAATCAAAACAATCAATATCAGCATAGATTTTAAAGAGTAATCCTTTACCTTCCATGACAGGCTTACTTGCTTGGGGACCAATGTCTCCTAATCCAAGCACTGCTGTACCATTACTGATGACGGCTACAAGATTTCCTTTAGCGGTATATTTATAAACATCCTCCGGTTGACGAGCAATTTCGTTACAAGGTTCTGCTACGCCCGGAGAATAAGCCAAAGACAAATCTCTTTGATTGGCGGTGGCTTTGGTTGGGATAACTTCTATTTTTCCTGGACGACCACTTTCATGGTATTCCAGTGCATCCTCTTTTAGTGTGTTCTTTTCCATTCTCAAAGTTAGTTTTATTATTATCGGCTAGCATACCAAAGTAGTATTTGGTAGCGATCTATTCGAAGGCGAAAGGTAATAAAAAAGCGAAATACAGAGTTAACTATATTCCGCTTTTTATGTTGTACAAATTGTACTATTGATGACAAAGAATTAAATCTTCATCTTCTTGTAGCTATTGAGTACGCTTCTTACTGCATCTGCAGATTTGTGAAGGTTCTTCATTTCAGTTTTGTTTAGTTTCAACTCAATCAATTGATTGATACCGTTTTTACCTAATTTTACTGGAACCCCTAAGAACATGTTCTTAAGACCATATTGTCCTGTTAACCAAGAACAACAAGGGAAGATTCGATTGTCATCTTTAACAATAGATTCAACCATCTGAGCAGCAGCTGCACCAGGTGCATACCAAGCAGAAGTACCCATTAGTCCAACTAATTCTCCACCACCTTTCTTTGTACGTTGGACGATTGCGTTTAATTTGTCTTTTTCAATTAATTCTGTTACTGGAATACCAGCAACCGTAGTATATCTTGGAAGTGGCACCATAGTGTCTCCGTGTCCGCCCATCAATACAGCAGAAAGATCTTTAGGAGAAACGTTTAATTCCGTTGCCAAGAATGCACGGTATCGAGCGGTATCTAGGATACCAGCCATTCCGAAAACGCGATTTGCTTTTAAGCCAGAAGCTTTATATGCAGCGTAAGTCATTACATCCAATGGATTAGACACAACGATGATGATTGGATTCTTAGAATATTTCATGATAGACTTAGTGACCATTCCAACGATCTTAGCGTTGGTAGAAATTAAGTCGTCACGGCTCATACCTGGTTTACGAGGAATACCAGCAGTAATCACTACGATATCCGAATTTTTCGTATGCTTATAATTATCCGTACCAGTAATAGTTGTACTGTACGAATCGATCGGTGCCTGCTGCCAAGTATCAAGCGCTTTTCCTTTTGCAAAGTCCCCTTTCAGGTCTAGCAGAACTATTTCTTTAACGATGTCTTTGTGTGCTAAAACATTAGCTACCGTGGCGCCTACATTACCGGCTCCCACTACAGTTACTTTACTCATTATAATTTGTGATTTTTATTAAGTCAGTCGGCTGACTTACGTTTGGAAATAATTTGGCCACAAATGTAGGCTTTTTTTGAGAATATTATTGTCATTCAGAGGGGTTTATGGTAAGATTGTTGAATATAATTCAATAGAACTTATTATCTTTTCGGGGAACTGAATATTCAGCTTTAGGTTCTAATTATATAATTGTATTAACTAATTTCAATAATTAGCTCATTAATCTATCATTTCATGAAATTTTCGAACGGCCTTTTCTTTAGTCTTTTTGTTTGTCTTTTTGGGAATCTATCTTCGATAATCGCACAAACTTGTGTTACCTCGGGGCTTACTCAAATTGAAAATCGTCTCGCCTATAATCAGGCAAACTACGCGGATCAAGCTGGGCAAAGATCGGTTCAATATGTACCGGTTGCTTTACATGCTGTCCGGAATACTGATGGGACGGACGGAATTTCAGAAGCGCAGTTATTGGATATGATGTGTATTCTTAATGATAAATACCAAGATCAGGAGATCCAGTTTTATTTAACAAACCCTCCGGTTCATTATATCAACAATACGGGGATTAATAATGTACCCAATAATTTTACGAGTGAGCTGAGAGCAGCAAGAATTCCAAATGCCATCAATGTGTTTGTAACAAATAATATTAATGACCAACTGGGTGCTGCAGGTTATTATCAATCTCCAGCCGGTTGGGATGGAAATGACTTTATTGTTATCGCTCGTAATTTTGTTTATGCGCAGAATGTTTTTCCACACGAGATTGGTCATTTTTTCAGTCTCCTCCACCCTTTTCATGGTTGGGAAAATAACCCTTGGAGCGAAGCAACTTGGGGAAACCCAGTGGGAGCGAATGCTCCTAGTGATCCTACTATTTTTGTTAATCCAATTCCAAATGAATTTCAAAATGGGAACAACTGTACCACCGCAGGAGATCGAATCTGCGATACCCCACCCGATTATTTATTTGCTTTAAATCCTAATCAAGTTGGATGTGCTGAATGGAGCATTCCTGTTCGTGATCCTAATAACACCGTGGTAAATCCACAAGAAAATAATGTGATGTCTTATTTTGGAAATTGTGGTAGTCACGAATTTACGCCGGATCAAAAAGAAGCCATTCGGGTTGATTTGATGAATTCTCCAGAAAGAGCCTATGTCCGAAATTCCTTTACCCCAAATATGACGGCAATTAATTCTGTTCCGATGTTATTGAATCCTCCGGAAGGTTCTACCGTTAACTCGGCAGAGGCGATTACGGTTGCATGGTTTCCGGTAATTGAAGCCCAGTATTATGTGGTGGAAGTTGATTTGAGTCCTGGTTTTTCTTCTCCTTTTCGGAAAAGTTTGGTGGGTGCAGCTTCTACTCCAAATGCCACTTTTTTTGATTTAGAAGGGAATACTGAATATTTCTGGCGCGTTAGACCTTTTACCGAATTCACTACTTGTACTGGTTATTCAGATCGTGGATCTTTCTTTACTCCTATGAGCACCGCGACGCAAGAACTTACTGAAATCGATAATTGGTCCGCTTCTCCAAATCCAGTTTCAGCGGGTGAACAAATCAATATTTCAATAACTGCTAGTAAATCTTTCTCTGCTCAAATTGAAATTTATAATCGGCTTGGACAACGAGTTCAGGAGGTTTCTAAAACTATCGCTGATGGCGAACAATCCTTTTATTTAGCATCAGAAAACCTTATTAGTGGTCTTTATTTTATTTCTATTGTTGGTGAAAAAGGTAGGACTACGAAAAAAGTGTTGGTATATTAAAGGATGATTTGGTTTATTACTTTTTTTTAAAACAGCTTCTGGTTAAGAGGAATTTCATTTTGAAATATTATCGAATCAGAATTTTTAATTAATTGACACTTCAAAAAAT
>CALKJE010000340.1 GCA_937995675.1 uncultured Saprospiraceae bacterium | reverse complement strand
TAGTTTCCCAAAATAATCTTTAACACCTAGCACTAATGCATCGTGAATTAATTGCATCTTATCTTTTCGTTGCGGGCGACTTTTTTTGTTATTCATGACTGCTTCCAATTCGTAAGTTCGAACAGCTTCTTCGAAATAAGGAAGCTCGTCGTGTAACTTACCATTGGCAGACATAACGATAGAACCACCATCAAAAATTAATTCGGTTTGCGCACCAGCATGATTTACATAAAACATCGGAATGCCATATCGCTTGACATTGGCTCGCACTACTTTGATACGGCTTTTTGCTTGCGTAAAACTAAAAGGAGAAGCAGAAAGATTTAGAATAAAGTCAGGTTTCTTTGGCATCAGTTCATCCATTGGACAAACGGTGTAAAGTGGGTTTTTATTTCCAATATTCCAGATATCTTCACAGACCGTCAAGGCAATTCGTTTGCCTTTATATCTTACAATTTTAAACTCATTACCTGGTTCAAAATAACGGTATTCATCAAAGACATCGTAGGTAGGTAATAATGCTTTATGTGCTATGTGTTTAATCTTTCCATCCGCCAAAAAGTAAGCAGCATTGAATAAATCTTTTCCTTCCACTACGGGGTTTCGAGCAGGGGAGCCAACCACAATCGCAATGTTTTTTGCGGCTTTCGCTAAACGCTTAATTGCCTTTTCCGCTTGACGAATAAAATCATCAAATTCCAAAAAGTCTCGTGGTGGATAACCACAAGTAGCTAATTCACTAAAACAAATAATATCAGCACCATCTTCTTTGGCAGTCTTGACGGCTTCCAGCATCTTATCAACGTTACCAGTAAAATCTCCGATCAAAAAATTAAGTTGAGCAATAGTTATTTTCATGCGTGTTATGTTATTGAAGTGTTGAGTAAGATACAATAATATGGGGCAATAATACCAATTCAAAATTTGCTTACAAAAATACAAGGACTCCCGCAGTTATGTCCTTTAAATCAAAGGTTATTTTAATAAAAAAAGAAATCCCCGACTAATTGCATATCGCAACCAATCGGGGATTTTGTTTTTTATTGAAAATATTTTTATTCTCTTCCGGATATTTTCCAGATTTCTACTTGATAGATATCTTCCATAGAAATGCCTGGATCTGGAAAGTCAGGATTAGGCGATAATTCGTTTAAAAAGAATCCACCATCAAAAGTCACCTTCGCTCCTTCTTTCTGGAAGTCTTTTTTCAAGTCATTAGGTACACCAACGATCGTACGACCGTCGTCCCTTGGATGTGGAAAAATCAATCCAAATTGACTGAAACAGTTTAGATAAAGTACCTCAGCTTTGATGTCTTGACCAGAAAAGATACAGTCACCATCACATTCGTTGGCTTTGGAACAGGAGGATAGCACCATTACGGCCATCAGTCCAAATAATAAAAGAGATTTGCTTAAATTTTTCATAACTTTTTTTTGTTGATTAAAGAATATTAAACTTGATCTTATTAAAATTAAAATCAAACCTATAGTTTTAGTTCCTTAAATTTAACGGTAAAAATCGAGATAATTGGAGGTTTTTGTATTTTTTAACACTTTAGACTCATACTTTCACTCCGCTTTCGTCCGTGTACCAAACAAGCCACCGTAATTCACTATAACTACAATCCATTTTCATTTGGTTCATTTGCCCAATCAGGTCATTAAATCCATCATATTTTGTTATCTGCTTTTTAGCGGTAATCAATTCTTTTAGCCGTTCCTCTGGTAGTAGTTCTGTAATCTTTATTTTTCCCGCTTTCAACCATTTGGTCATATGCGTTTCAATGGTTCCTGTAGCTAAGCTACGTTTCTCCGCAATGGCTGGAATAGACAATCCTTCTCGAAAAAATTCAAGCGTAATATCATACGTAGCTCCTTTCTTTTTGGTGGTTTGAATTCGGGCTGATTTCCAATCAGGTAGATCCGCTTTTTGATGTTGTTTTTCAGCAGCACAAATTTTCTGATCAAAAAGACTAAGACCATAAAACTGTTCAATTTTTCGCCAGAGTTCATCATAAAATTTAACCGCTAGACCCAAATATTTTTTCACTTTTGCCTTATGCTGAATATCAGAAATATGCTTATGAAGCGGCTTAACCATTGCTTCAAATATCGTATTTGTAAAATAAACAATGGCCTTATCCGATCGATCTAGTAAGTGATCCAGCATTTTATCATCCGTCATACTTTGTGCCGACCAACCTTGTAGATGCTTTTGAAAATCCTTCGACGTATCTTTTAATTTAAATAATACGGTATGAATTTCATCCATCACGTTTGTGTATTCTTTCTTTTCTGAAAAACCACTTTTATCAACGTATTTTTTCCATTTCTGAAAATTAATTAACAAACTAAATAACTTAAATCGTCGCTGAATTCGGTACAACGCAAATGCTTTTTCCGCCATTGGCAATCGCTCCGCAATGCTGTTTGCTTCTGGAAAGCCTTCATAAAACCGTCGAATCCGTTGATCAATAATCACGTGCTTTGCCTTAATTTCACTGGTCATCACCAAGCCAGCCAAGGTGGTACAACGACTCAATGCCACGTACGTCTGTCCCGCAGCAAAACTGCTTTCTAAATCCAACTGAACAGCATCCAACGTAAGTCCTTGACTTTTATGCACCGTTACCGCCCACGCCAATCGTACTGGAAATTGGGTAAATGAACCAGTTACTTCTTGCTTAATATCGCCACTATCTTCCGTTCCGTATTTTATCTTTTCCCAAGTAGCTTTTTCAATCCAACAAGTGGTTTGATCATCTTGGAATTTCACTTGTATTTTTTTCAATTCAGAATCATAGCTCATCACTTCTGCTAGCTTACCATTATAATAACGCTGCTCTCGGTCGTTACGAATAAACATGATTTTTGCGCCTTTTTTCAAAACCATACGATCCGCTGCTGGATAGGTATTTTCATTAAATTTTCCGGAGACCTTGGCTTCAAAAACTAGTTTAGGATTTTTAATAGCATCGAGTTCTTTCTGGTTGACACGATCTGCTTTTCGATTATGGGTGGTTAGTAAAATCGCATTATTAGTTTCTTCTTCGTTAGAAACATGGCGTGTATTGAGCAATTCCAAATCTTCTGGACGAGGTTTACCATCACGGATATTATTTAGAACATTTAAAAAGTCTTGATCCTTTTGTCGATATACTTTTTTCAATTCTAAAGGGATCATTTTTGCTTGTTTCCAAACCAAAGAATCGAAAAAATAAGGCGTTTTATAATAGTCTTTAAAAGCTGACCATGCTGCTTCATTTACGACCGGTGGTAGTTGATATAAATCACCAACCATCACTACTTGTACTTCACCAAATGGTTGTGTACTTCCCCGCAAATAACGAAGTGTAAAATCAATCGCATCCAGCAAATCCGCTCGAACCATACTAACTTCATCAATCACCAGCATCTCCAACTCTTGAATCAAACGCCGCTTATCTTCACTAACTTTTAGATGCTGTTTTAAGATGGAACGAGTCGTATATCCCTCTCCCATATAAGACCGATCAACAGGTAAAAAATTAGAAGGAGGTAACTGAAAAAAAGAATGGATCGTTACACCTCCAGCATTAATAGCCGCCACCCCGGTAGATGCCACTACCACCGTATTTTTATCAGTAGCCTGAATAACTTCCTGCAATAACGTGGTCTTACCCGAACCTGCTCGTCCAGTTAAAAACACATGCTCTTTTGTATTGAGTAGATACTGCTTCGCCAGATCTCGCTCCATGTTCTGTTCTACATTCATAAAAATTTTGTTGAATTGTTGAGGTGTTGAATTGTTGAATCTGTCTAGCAGATAAAAGTAAGATAGACTATTTAAAAATATCAATAAACCAACGGTGTTACAAATTACAAAAACTAAATCAAAAAATAGTACTAAAATCAATATCGAATATCCAATATTGAATATTCGATATTCAATGAAGGCTATCAAACCTTTACTCAACATAAGCTCCGGTACTAATCAGAAGGTTCAGCTTTCAATCCTTTTTTTCTAGCCTTGCCTTTCCAAGATTTGATCTTGCAGTTATATAACTCTTTCTGAAAATAGCAATCAACTCATCACATTCTTTTAATAAAGCGTTAACTTGACTTAAATCCAAAAGGTGAAGACGTTTAATAATGGTCACACCTACAAAAGTTTCTCGCAATTCTTTGAGTACAATTTTTATTTTATGGATAAAATCTTTTCTACTCTCTGCGTCACATGCTTCTCCATAATTCAAAGCTGGAGACGTACATGAACGAGTCAATTGACCTTTTAAATGTTTTCCAATTATGGTATTAGGAAGACGATCTAAAATCCTAATTAAATTAACGCTAAAATCAATAAGCCTATCTTGTAAATCAAATTTTACCATGATTTTTTAATTTAAAATTTTATAAAAAAGGAACCGTTAATCATTTTTAAAACCGAACCTAAAATCAATATTGAACATCCAATATTGAGTATTCGATATTCCATTATCTATCCCGCCCAACCTTCACGATCCAAACTTCGATAATTAATCGCTTCCGATAAATCCGCAATACTAATGTCTTTTCGTCCCGAAAGATCCGCTGCTGTACGAGCTACTTTCAAGATTCGGTCGTAAGCACGAGCAGACAATTGTAATCGCTCCATCGCCTGCTTAAGCAATTCCGTACCTTCTGGTTCCAACTGGCAAACATCTCTGACAATTCTTCCCGGCATTTGGGCATTACAATAAATATCAGGGTGCTTTTCAAATCGTTTTGCTTGTATTTCTCGTGCTTCTACGACGCGACTAGAAATCTCTTTACTGGTAACCTTTGATCGCTCATTGCTACTAAGTTCATCATAGCTTACGGGCGTAACTTCCACATGCAAATCAATCCGATCCAAGAGCGGTCCTGATATTTTATTTACATAACGCTGCACTACGCCTGGACCACAAACGCAATCTTTATCGGGATGGTTATGATATCCACAAGGACAGGGATTCATTGAAGCAATCAACATAAAACTCGCCGGATAATCTACCGTTACTCGAGCTCGAGAAATCGTAATCCGTCTTTCTTCCATTGGTTGACGTAAGACCTCTAATACCGTGCGTTTAAATTCTGGTAATTCATCCAAAAAGAGTACACCATTATGTGCCAAGGAAATTTCGCCAGGAGAAGGATTAGAACCACCTCCCACCAGCCCTACATCGCTGATGGTATGATGTGGCGAACGATAAGGACGCGTAGCAATAAGTGCCGTATTATCGGGGAGTTGTCCTGCCACGGAATAAACTTTTGTGGTATCTAAGGCTTCGTGTAAACTAAGCGGTGGAAGGATGGTAGGTAGACGTCGAGCCAACATGGTTTTACCTGCACCAGGTGGTCCGATAAGAATTACGTTATGTCCTCCTGCAGCGGCTAATTCTAGGGCACGCTTAATATTTTCTTGACCTTTTACATCACTAAAGTCTAGTTCAAAATCATACTGCGAATGAAAAAATTCATCACGCGTGTCAATTTCGATTGGTTTTTGTCCGCTTTGGTTTCCATTCAAAAATTCAATAACATCATTGATAT
>CALKJE010000339.1 GCA_937995675.1 uncultured Saprospiraceae bacterium | reverse complement strand
ACTGGTTTCCAAACCACGGATGGTGCCGCCATGGCAAATGGTTCTGGTGGGATAGCTCCTTATACCTATCTTTGGGAAAATGGTGAAACCAATGCTACGGCACTTAACCTGACTGGAGGAACCAATTATTGTGTAACCGTCACCGATGCGATTGGTTGTACGGCAGAAAATTGTGTCTTAATTTTATTTCCTAGTAATATAATCGTAGATGTTCAAGATGATTTACTCAATTGTCCAGGAGATATAAATGGTACTTTAAGTTTTCAAATCTCTAACGGAGCTATACCTTATAATTATAATTGGGAAAGCGCAGACGGTTTATTTTCCGGAGATGGAGTCGTCAATACAGAAGGTGGAAACACAACCTTGAATGGGCTACCTGCTGGTGATTATTCTTTTACTATTACGGATGCTTTTGGAATTAAGGTGGTAAGTGGAGTCATACAAGATCCACCGGCAATTATGACTACCTTAAATGAAACCTTATGCTTCGGAGAAGAACTTCCGGTTGGATCTGCTATTTATGAAACAGATGGACCCATTTTAGAGGTTTTAACCGCACAAAGTGGTTGTGATAGTACCGTAATTGGTTTTGTTAGCTTTAGACCTTTAAATGAAACAATTTTGACCCCTACACTCTGTTTTGGGGAGTCTTTGCCTGTTGGTACAAATTCATATTCCACCACTGGACCGATCTCTGAAGTCTTGGTAGATATACATGGCTGTGATAGTTTGGTCAATGGATTTTTAACCATAAGAGAGGAGATTAGAACGGAACTCAACCAAGTGCTTTGTTTTGGCGAAAGCCTAAATGTTGGATCAACCATCTATAATAGCACCGGGCCGATTTTAGAGACGCTAACATCTTGGCAAAACTGTGATAGTACCGTATTTGGTAGCTTGATAGTATTACCTGAATATCAAGTTGTTCAAAGTCCTGTAATTTGTGAAGGAGATAGTTTTCAAGTAGGAGATGATATCTTTTATTCCACAAGTGGAAATTACACGGATATACTTACTTCCTTCACTGGTTGTGATAGCACGATTCTTACCAATCTTACGGTCAATCCGCCAATCACCCTAAACATGGCGTTGACAGTGGAAGCTTCCGCTTATCAAATTGCAGATGGAATAGCTACTGTTACTGCAAGTGGAGGAGATGGTAACTATACTTACCAATGGGATAATAGCGCAGATTCGCAAGTGATAACCAACCTGACAGGAGGATCTACCTATTGTGTTACCGTTACTGATAATGCAGGTTGTCAAGCGACAGATTGTGTTTTGGTTTTATTTCCAAGTAATATTCAAACACAGATTGAAAATGAAGTGTTGAATTGTTTCGGTGATGTCAATGGTACCCTAAATCTTACGATCTTTAATGGGGTAATTCCATACGAATTTACCTGGATAAATTTAGCAACTGGTTTAAATGGAAATGGAACCGTGGACGTAGAAGGAGGCAATGCTACGGTGGGGAATCTCCCTCCGGGTGAATATAGCTTTTTGATAACCGATGCATTTGGTTCTACCAGTACTACGGCCATGGTCATCGAACCACAACCGATTATTACTACATTGGATGAAACGATTTGCTTTGGAGATTCACTATTGGTAGGAAATAATTTTTATAAAAATTCAGGACCTATCTCTGAAAACTTGGTCTCTTTTGCCGGTTGTGATAGTACCGTAAATGGAATGTTAACCGTTCGTCCTTTTGTTACCGAGATGGTGGTGGAAACTTTATGTTTTGGAGATAGTTTACAAGTTGGAAATGTCTTCTACAAAGACAATGGACCTATTCTAGAAATCTTAACTGATCAAAATGGATGTGATAGTGTGGTGACAGGAATTCTCACAATTCTTCCTGAGATATTAACTACCATAAATCCTTCTATTTGTTTTGGTGAAAGCTTTGACATTGGAAATAGTAATCTCCAAACATCGGGAACTTTTACGGAAGTATTAACAGCAGAAAATGGCTGTGATAGTACCATAACCATTAACCTAACTGTTCTTGGAAATTTAGCAGTAACCAGCGATCTTGATAGTGAAGCGAGTGGACTAGGACAAGCGGATGGAACGGCTAGTGCATTGGTAACTGGTGGTTCGGGAAATATTATTTATGAATGGTCTAACGGAAGTACTACTCCTAATATAACCAACTTGATTGGTGGTCAAACCTACTGTGTTACCGTAACAGATTTAGATGCTAATTGTACGGCAGAAGATTGTGTTGTAGCGTTATTTCCAGTTAATATTTTAACAAACATTACAGATGATTTATTAGACTGTTTTGGAGCGAATGATGGTCGACTTTCTTTTGTTGTTTCGAATGGTCAAGCTCCCTATGATTATACTTGGATTGGGGACAATGGAACGATGGGAAGTGGAGTAGTGACAACTGAAGGAGGTGAAGGAATTATAGATAATTTATCCGCTGGAAATTATCAAATTATTGTCTCTGATATTTGGGGCGAAACCAACTTTACAGGGGTCGTTGAAGAACCAGAATTACTTCGAATCAATGAACTAAATAATGTAGCTGCTTCTTGCTTTGGAAGTTGTGATGGAATGATGGAAATAGCGATAGAAGGTGGAACGGGGGCATACACGTTTAGTTGGCCAGATGGCCAGACAACCGCTGTGGTTACTGGCCTTTGTGCAGGTACTTATCAAGTAACAGTTACCGACCAAAACGATTGTATCGGTACGAATAGTTTTACGATTGTTGAACCTGAAAATTTTCAAGCGCAAATAATTAGTAGTCAGTCAGTTAGCTGTTTTGGTGGAGCGAATGGACAGGCAGTTGTTGCAACGAATGGATCTCCTCTTTTTTATGAATGGGATAATGGAGAAACGACAGAAGAAGCCCTGAGTTTAAATGCTGGATTACACCAAGTTACGGTAACGAATTCTGACGGATGTACCACCATTGCAGAGGTTTTTGTAGATGCGCCACCAGTGCCAATTAATGTTGAATTTTTGACCATTCAACCAATCAGTTGTAGCGATGCAAACGATGGGATTATTGGTGTTCAAGTTACGGCTGCTGCGGGAGAGGTTTCTTATGAATGGTCTACAGGAAGTGACGATTCACAATTAGAAAATATTGGGACGGGATTTTATGAAATTACCGTTACGGATGCCAATGGATGTACTGGAATGGCGACGACTGAATTGACGACTGCAGACCCAATCGTTCCAGCGTTTTCAGTACAAGAAATTACTTGTTTGACGGGCGAAAATAGTGGTGCTATTTTGATTGATACCATTATTGGTGGATCGCCTCCGTTTTTATTTTCATTAGATCCCGAACAAGGCTTTTCGACGAATCAAAGTTTTGGATTTTTAGCAGCAGGTTCTTATGAATTATATATTGAGGAATTGAGTGGTTGTCGAACTGCTTTTCCATTTGTAGTTGATGCTCCAGAAGAATTAGTAGTGACTATTGGAGAAGATGAAACCATTGAACTTGGAGAAGAAATAGATATTGAAGCGATTTATAATAGTGATCATGTAATTTTTGAATGGGAATTACTAGATACGGCAATTTGTGCTGCTTGTGTTGAGTTTACAGATGCTCCTCAATTTACACGATTATACCAAGTGCAAGCCATTGACACGTTGACTAATTGTCAGGCTTTTGATGAGAAACTAGTTACGGTAGAAAAACTAAGAAATGTATATATTCCAAATACCTTTTCACCAAATGGGGATGGATTGAATGATCTTTTTACCGTTGCTACAGGAGAAGATGTGGCTACCGTTTTGTCTTTAAAAATATTTAATCGTTGGGGAGCTCAAGTTTATGGGCGAGATAATATTGGACCTAATGAATTGGCGGGATGGGATGGAAGTTATGGTGGTGAAAAAGCGGAGAATGGAATTTATGTATTTGTTTCTGAAGTACTATTTAAAGATGGATTTAGACAAGTATACCGAGGTGATCTAACCTTAATGCGATAAGCATATTAAGTTTGTCTATGTAATTACTTGAAATAATAAAAGTGGACTGCTCAATAAAATGAGCGGCCCACTTTTACTTTTATTTGGCACCATTTATTTAATTAAGTGCTTTTAATTTTGTTGAATTTTAAATATTTTCATTTCAACATTTCAACATTTCAACATTTCAACATTTCAACATTTCAACAAGCGAAGCGTTTCAACTTCTTTTAGAAACTCATATTAACGGCATCATTAGCATCGATTCTTCCCCAGCCAAAATTGCTGTTTTTGTTAGGATAGAAATTAGCTTGCTCTTTCATTGCATTGTATACCTGCGTACGAGTAGCACCCGGATGGCTGGAATAAATTAAGGCAGCGATACCAGCTACACTTGCTGTTGCAGCAGAAGAACCACTTACGTAAGTAGGTTGGTTAGAATTAGCAGGTACGAGGGTTAGTGCATTACGACTTGTGCTGACACTTCGTTGCATGGTCATTACGAAGTCTACTTTGCTACCGCTGTGGCAAACATTACATTTTACCATATTGCTAGCATCTTTTACTCCTGTTACAGCCACTGTCTGACTCATGGTCGCAGGGAAGATAACGCCAAAACCACTAGACCAACTGAAAGAGGTACCAGCTGCAGCAAGGATCATTTTTCCACGATTATACGCGTAGTAAACACCATCTCTTACCGTTCCACTTGAGAAAGGAGTACCTAAAGACATACTGATAACCTTTACATCATTACGGTTACCCGCAAGTTTCAAGGCATCTCTAACCCCTCTTTTTTCGTTTCCAGAAGAAATAAATACATCTTCTACTGCACGAATACCGATTAAGTTAGCATTATAAGCGATACCAACTGCATTTCCATCGTTACCACGAGGAGCCGTAGCTAGTCCGGCCATTTGGGTACCGTGACCACATTGATCATGTGGAGGATCAAGTGATTTCCACCACCAAGCTCCTGAATATTTTGTGCTATATCGTTGAACAAAACGTCCAGAACTATATCCACTGTTGAACTGACTACCAAGATTATCTTGATTATCAGATATTCCTGTATCGATAATGGCTACGGTTACACCGCTACCTGTGGTATTGTTCCAAGCCGAAGGAACATCAGAGGTAGCATGATGCCAACTGCGCTTTGTTCCAGGAGCAATTGTATTATAATCTCCAGCATTTATATTATAATTAGGACTTGCTCCACATCCAGAAGAACTACGCTCAACTGCATTGTCAGGTGCTAAAACATAACTGATAGATTCTAAATAGCGAATTTCTTCCTTTTCTCGTAAGAGAGCGATCGTAGAAGGATTGGTGATTCTTACCTCCATAGAAGGTAAATCTTCAGGATAACCATAGGGTAGAAGGTCTAATATGGTCATTTCTGGATTGAGTTCTTGCTCATTTTTAAGAATTAGATCCAATACCTCATTTCTAGCATCAAGCCATTTTTGACTATTTATATCAATCAAGTGGATGTTATTTTCCATATCATCCGTTGCTGCAGTCTGATAACCAATAGCAAAGATAGAGTCACTATGCATGGCAGCACTAAATAGAATAGGGTCCGGAGCATGCTTCCAGTCATAAATTCCATCGCGATCCATAATGGTTCGGATATGTTGGTTTATTTCCGTTTTGGAAACAAGTTGGTCCTTTTGAGGTGAATTCAAGTCGGATGTTCCTTCTTTGGCACAACTGAAAAGTAGCAGACTGGCACAGCAGCCTAATAGAAATTTTTTCATTTAGTAAAGTTATTTGATTAGGAAAAGTAATTTTATAGTTTATAATTTGAAAAACGCCTATAAAGGTAGGGTAAAATAGATATATTTCAAAATTTTATTCTAAAATGTAGAAAATGTGACAACTCATTTTATATAGTTTTAAAACTATATTTTATATCTACCCTCAATCTGGTATTTTTTTTATTTGTCATAATTAAAATTGACATATCTGTTAATTGCCTATACTTTTATGGCTGAATTGACCTAGAAAGGCTCAAACTCTCCTCAAAAAAAGTACTTAATACCTACCCAGTTAGAAGTATCCTCCAACCAAATTTCCTCTTTAAATACCCTCCAGTTATAGTTGTATTTAGTTTCCCCCATCGAAATAAGATAGGAGTTATTCCCTTATAACTTCCTAAGACAATTAAACACTATTTTTTTATCAAAACTTTCAAAAATGAAAAGATTCTTGTACACGTTGGTTTTTACCTTATGTGTCTTATGTATGAATGCTCAAACCTTATGGACTGGAGCGATCAGCAATGACTGGAACGACGCCGCTAACTGGACGGCTGGAATTCCTACTAGTGGCCAAACCGCTACTTTACCAGTAATGGAGGGAGGAAATTCTCCAATTTATGGAGGAAGCCCTGTAATTGACTTTACCATCCAAAACGCAGGTACCCTTACTTTTAACACAGTTGTTTTTAATAATGGAACAATCATCAATTTTGGTGGTGGTATTATTAATAACAATAATTATTTTATCAATGCCGGTTCAATGGTATTCGATAATGATGGTATTTTTAACAACGAAGGAGTTTTTGATAACTTCGGTACATACGAACATGCAGCTTCTGCTGAATTAAATAACCTTGGTACATTTAATAGCCTAGGAGATTTTAATAGTAACGGTCCAATCAGCAATGAAGGATCTTTTGCTGTTTCTGGAAAGTTTGTTACTACTCAAAAATTAGAAAACGCTGGTACACTAACGGTGACCGGATTTGTTGATTTTCCTTTTGGTAGTGAATTAGTAAATGCTGCTTCTGGAGAGATCCGAATCGATGCAAATGCTAAATTACAAATCAATAGCGCACTGACAAATGCTGGACTTCTTGTAAATAACGGAAGCTTTAGTGTACAGTCTGCTTGTAATTTGACCAATACGGGTGTTTTACGAAACAACGCTAGCATGGAACTTTCTGGTGAAATTATTAATCAAAACAATCTGGTTAATAATGAAGGTATCATGATTAAATCTGGTGGTCAACTAGAAAATAAAAGTAGTGTAAATAATCAAGGTGAAATCACCATGGAAATTTGTGCAATCCTAATTCAGGAAGGTGGAAATAACATTGGAGGAAATATCCAATCGGATGGACTGACTTATGAAATCAGTGGAACCGCTAACGAAACCAACCTTGAATTCGGAGAAACATTTACAGATATCAACCAAACACCATCACCACAGCCAGCCTGTAAAAGTGATAACTTTTTCTTCTTAGACGAAAGTGGTGTAGTAGAATTTACGGCTGCTGATATTGACCGTGGTCGTAGCTACGGTGCTTGTGGTGCACAGCTTGTTGATATTACAGTTAGCCCAACTTCTTTCACAGCAGCTGATGCTGGTGTAAGAATTGTAGAATTAACTATT
>CALKJE010000338.1 GCA_937995675.1 uncultured Saprospiraceae bacterium | reverse complement strand
TTATTTTATATTCGTGACTTTGGTAGCAGTAGCATTGTACACACACCATCAGATTGGCTTATTGACAAGAGGGAGTGGATCATAAGTCATCTAAGTTGGATTATTCCACTTTGCTATTGGGTATGTGTTTACGTACGCTGCTTTCGTTATTGGATCTACAGCTTCAGAATACCTTTTATTGGCGTTGGCAATATCCAATCCGGTTTCAATGATATTTGTACAAACCAAGACATCGTATTTTCGATTGATAAAGTTCAACAATGTCTTTTCCAGATTTTTTGATTCCATTTGTCCATGTGCCGCAGCTACATCTACATCGGGACAAAGTCGCTTAATCATCGCGGTAATATCCGGAAGCGATTTTACTCGATTGTGCACAAAGAAAACTTGACCGCCTCGATTCACTTCATAGTAAATTGCATCTTTGATCAACTCTGGATTAAAAGTTCGGACTTCAGTATGAATCGGTTGTCGATTGGGTGGCGCAGTACGGATGACAGAAAGGTCTCTTGCCGCCATCAACGAAAACTGTAACGTTCTCGGAATCGGCGTTGCCGTCAAGGTTAAGGTATCAACGTTTACTTTTAATTTCCGTAATTTTTCTTTTGCAGAAACGCCGAATTTTTGTTCTTCGTCAATGACCAATAATCCTAAATCTTCAAATCCAATATTTTTATTTAGAATACCATGTGTCCCAATAACAATGTCAATTTTCCCTGCTTTCAGTTGTTCGAAAATGGCATTCTTTTCTTTGGTGGTTCGGAAGCGATTGATATAATCTACTGTTACACCGTAAGGTTCTAACCGCTCGGTAAAAGTCTTGGCATGTTGTAAGGCCAAGATCGTCGTTGGTACCAAAATCGCTACTTGTTTACCATCTAAAACAGATTTAAAAGCAGCACGAATCGCAATCTCTGTTTTCCCAAAACCTACATCACCACAGATCAGTCGATCCATTGGATGTGGTTTTTCCATATCGTTTTTTACATCCTGCGTTGCGGTCACCTGATCGGGTGTATCTTCGTAGATAAAAGAAGCTTCCAATTCTGTTTGCAGGTAACTATCCGGTGGAAAAGCATGTCCTTCTGAAGCACGACGTTTTGCGTAAAGCTTGATCAACTCACCTGCAATATCTTTTACTTTTTTCTTGGTTTTTCGCTTGAGGTTCGACCAAGCATCTGATCCAAGTTTGTGCAACTTCGGAGCAGTTCCTTCTTTACCAACGTATTTTGAAATTTTATGTAAGCTATTAATACTCACATAAAGAACATCATTATTTTTATAAATCAACCGAACAGATTCTTGTACGTGTCCGTTGATGTCTATTTTTTCTAATCCAGAATATCGTCCAACACCATGATCAATATGGGTAACAAAATCACCGACATGAAGCTCGCGTAATAATCGCAAGTTGATTGCCTGATCTTTGGTAAAACCACGACGCAATTTATATTTATGAAAACGTTCAAAAATTTGATGATCAGTATAGCAAGCAAGATTTAAGGTCGGATCAATAAATCCTTGATGTACGGCTTTGGTAATTGGATGGAAATGAACGTCCGCTTGTAAGTCTTCAAAAATCGCCTCGAAGCGCTGAAACTGTCGAGGGTTTTCGCTAAATAAATAAGTCTCTATTTTTGCCTTTTGATTTTTACCTAAATCCTCTATTAGTAATTTGAAATTTTTATTAAAACTTGGTTGTGGTTTACTACCAAAATCAATGGTCGTTTCGACAGGAACCGTTTGTTTGGTATTGGTCAAAAAGAATAATGGAAAATCAGCCACGTCGTCTAAGACTTCATTGGGACGAATAAAAGCTCTCTCGCGGAAAAGCTCCGCCAATTCAGATTCGTTGGTCGCAGAAATACCATCGGCAAAGGCTTCTGCTTTTTCAAAACAAGTTTGTAGTTTATCAACTAGTAATTGATAATCTTTCATCCAAATAGCCGTCTCTTTAGGTAACACACCAAACAACGATACTTTTTGATCTCTTGAAAATCGAGTATTAATATTTGGAACAATAGAAATGCTTGCGATATTCCGCAAAGATTCTTGCGTCGTCGGATCAAAGACACGAATACTTTCTACCTCATCATCAAATAATTCAATTCGATACGGCCATTCATTTCCGTAAGAAAAGATATCTACAATTCCTCCACGGATTGAGAACTGTCCTGGTTCATAAACAAAGTCGGTTCGTTCAAAACCATATTCTACCAATATTTCAATAATAAAATCTACGTCCATTTTTTCGCCCTTGACCATTCTGATCTTTTTTTCAGCGAGGACAGACGGAGCTACTACTTGTTCAAAAAGTGCTTCTGGATAAGTAATGATTAATTCTCCGAGGGCAGAGGATTCAGTAATTTTATTGATTGTCTCGGTCCGTTGCAGAACGTTGGTATTATTGAGCTGATCAAAACTAGCAGGACGTTTAAACGAATCAGGAAAGAAATGTACTGGCTTTTTTCCGAGGATATTAGCGAGGTTATTTTGCAAATAGGCGGCCTCTTCTTTATCGTTACAAATAACAAGGTGAAACTGAGGAGCGGCCAAATATGTTCCCGCTAGGACAAAGCTATCCAGTGCGCCTACTACTCCGCTAAGTTGTGTTCGGGGCGGTGGAGACGTTGAGAGTTGAGCGACA
>CALKJE010000337.1 GCA_937995675.1 uncultured Saprospiraceae bacterium | reverse complement strand
AGACAGTTTTAATTGACTCCAATCAATTTATCACAATATTGAATAATGATTATCCACAAATAGTTGAATTGTCTCCTGATTTAAATATCAATTATCCTGTTTTTGTCGCACCAGGAGATAGTATTCATTTAGAATATTATGAAAATGATCTACTTAATGATTTTTCGAAAATTTCTTTTTTTGGCGATCACACAAAAGAGAATAATCTGTTGCTCAAATTAAGAAAGGTATTGAATTACGATAACCCAAATCATAACAAATTTTTTAATTGCTCAGAAGAAATATTTCTAACTAGAATAGATTCGATTCAAAATATTGCAAATGGAATTTTAAATAAATTTCAGCAACAAAACGCAGCTAAAGAAAAAGACTTTGAAATTTTGGCGCAGAGCTATATAGATTATAAGATTGCAAACTATCTTGAAGTGTATCCGACAAACATGGAGATCACTTTTAGACAAGGAGTGATAGATTTAAGCGACTCATACATGGCCAAAAGAAAATCTTATCCGCTCAATCAATCTTATCATCTCAATAATGTATCGTTTTCAAATTATGCATTCAAAATTGTTGAAAGTAATGCTTCAAGAAAGTTTCATGATGAAAATTACGATAAGAAAGGACGAATGTTTACTGGTTTGGATCTAATGTTTAGTTCAATTGATGCTATTTTTACTAATAAAGAGATAGTGGATCACTTGAAATTTAAAGCCTTGATTCGTGAAATTTATCTAGTTCAAAAAGAGCCTGTTTTATTCTTAAAAGAATACAAAGACTCTAATCCTAGTTCTGTTTATCTTTTAAAGATCAAAGAAACCCTTGCTAAAATAAGTAGAGCTGATCAGGATTATGTTTTTAAAGATATGAACGGCAATGATCGGTATCTATCGGAGTTTAAAGATAAGATTGTTTATATTGATATTTGGGCTACTTGGTGTGGGCCATGTCTTCAAGAGCGAAAGTATTTTGAAGCATTAATTGAGAGGTTTAGTGATAAAAAAGAGGATATTGTTTTTTTGGGACTTTCGATTGATACGGATATTCGAAAGTGGAGAAGTTTGGTTACGGTTAAAGACATGAAAGGTGTGCAGGTTTTATCGCCTCAAGGTTTTAAATCTCCGATATGTCAAGATTTTAAGATCAACGGTATACCCCGTTTTATGATTGTAAATAAGAATGGCGAATTTATTGAACCGAATGCGATGCGACCGAGTGGGGAAGGGATTTATGTTTATTTGGATAGATTGATTGGGGAGTAAAAATTGGTAAAATCTGGTCGGTAGAGGTGATGAAGAACTAGTTGGTGTTAGATTTGTAATTTGTGATAACACTATAAAAGAAAGCCACGTGGTCAATCGAGATAATAAAACTAAAAAACGATGAAAGGAGCACTTTTTTTTCTAGCAATAATTACTTTTTCTTGTGGAACAATAAAAGGCACCCAAAAAGAAAAAGAATCCTATTTCGAAGGTGTAATTACTTATTCAATTGATTACCTACCGTTATCCGATAATTATTCACGGGAATCTCTTAAGGAATTTATCGGTGCTAAAATGATCTTAACCTTTGAGCAAGGAAATTTTAAAAAAGAATATTATTCCTCAAATGGAAACCTGCTAAGTCAACGATATCTAAATTTAGATGAGCAACGATCTTATTCAAAGTCAATTGGCAATGACACCATTTATTGGTTTGACATTACAAAACCTGATTCAAAAACAGAATTTATTAGAATCAGAGATACGACCATTCTAAATCATCCAACCATTGGAATTGGAACTGAAACATTCGTGTCCGGCGTTGGTTTTGGAGATAAAACTTTTAGAGTGGTTGGAGAATATTACTATTCGAAAAGTCTAGGAGTTGATCCTAATTGGTATGTAAATTATAAAGAAGGTAATTTCAATGAAATCATAAAAGTAGGCAAAGGAATACAGTTGTTGACCATTTCTGAAGGATTATTTTGGGCGCAAATTATTTCCGCTCAATCGATTGAAATTAAAGATATTGAAAAAAGCGATATTACTTTAGAGATAAAGGAGGATGCATTGCTTAAAGAGTTGTAAGGTTTATTTTGAGTGGGCTTGTACAACAACCGCGATAGAAGGGCATTATTCATTAAACACGATAGAAGGAAACATTATTCATTACCCCCAAAAGGCACCATCACTCTCAACGACAAACCCACAATTTCAAACCTCAACTCCTCATCCGCCAAAAATCCCTCGCCATCATAATGTACCGCCATTTGTTTTTTAGAAGAAATCTGAATACTTCGACCTTCGTAATGTTCCGTCAAGCTGCTCTTTAAAATGGACCCATTCAAAAATCGCCAAGCTGAAAATAAGTACCGCCACTTAGGAGCCTTTTTGATCAAAACAATATCAAGTAAACCATCGTCCAGTTTCGCCTGCGGCGCCATCAAAAAATTATACCCAAACATCGGTGCATTGGCAACTTCTACCACCAAACAATGTCGACTAATTTTTTTACCATCAATGGTAATCTCCACTTCCGGTAATTCAAAATTCCATGCATGAACCAGCGTTTGCCACAGATATCCTTTCAATCCACGAAACTTACTTCGCTTCATATGATATGCCACATGCGCATCGAATCCGACGCCCGCAAGGTTGACATACGGTGCGCCGTTGACGGTACAGGTATCGATGGTTCGGATGGTTCCCGTATTGAGAATCTTTAAGGCACGATCAATCTTACGACCGATTTTTAAATGCATCGCCAATCCATTTCCTGATCCAGTCGGAATGATTCCAAGGATGGTTTCAGATCCCAACAAACCACGCATAACTTCATTTACCGAACCATCACCTCCAACTGCCACGACAATTTCTACGCCTTCAGCGACCGCTTCTTTAGCTAAAGTTGTGGCATGACCTGCTGCTTCCGTGTACCGAACCACTGGATCATATTTCGAATGATCGAGTAGGGCGGCAATCCTTTTTTCAATGATCCGCTGTTGTCCAACACCCGAAAAAGGATTGACAATAAATCGTATTTTTTTTTGCAAGGTTTGAATCTGTTCTGTTTATATGCGATTTCTGTAGAGATAATTCCTGTAAAGACAATTCATGAATTGTCTCTACGGTAACTTGTCTCTATGCCCCACGCAACGCCATTAAATACTTCGCATTCAACGCCGCACTTTCCAATGCTGTCGTGCCTTCATATCGTTCTTGCTCTGCAAAATAATATTTCATACCCGTTTCTGCTGCGACTGGAAGGATGGAAGCGAAGTCGATGATGCCTGTTCCCAGATTGGTGCTTGCCATGTCTTCGTCGGTATCAGCCATTCGATCTTTGATATGACATAGTTTAAAACGGTTGGCATACTTTTTCAAATATTCTTTAGGATCAGCGCCACCGGTTACGACCCAGTAAATATCCATTTCATGGTCCACTAAATCTGGATCTGTATTTTCCATAATAAAATCGTGTGGAATCATTCCAGAAAATGCTTTAAAAGAATAAGCATGGTTATGGTACGCAAACTTGATTCCTGCATCTTTACAAATTTGTCCACACTTATTGAATTTATCCGTTACCTCTTTCCAAGCATCTACCGTTTTTTGTGGTCCGATCCAAGGACAAACCAAATATTCTAAACCAACTTCTGCTGCTTGTTCCGCTTTCTTTTCAAAATCATTATGGATGTCACAGTGAGAAGAAACCATTTGGAGATTGATGTCATTTAGGTATGATTTAAAATCCTTTGGTGTCATATCCCACCAAAGCCCCCTTTTCATTTCGTATCCTTCGACTTGAACGGCCATATCACGTTGAAAATACCAGTTCTCGTCCG
>CALKJE010000336.1 GCA_937995675.1 uncultured Saprospiraceae bacterium | reverse complement strand
CCTAACGAGGAATTAAAGTATATGCAGAAGCGTGGGATTAATATTGATGGACTCCAAATCAAAGAAGGAGAAAAATCTTTTTTTTGGGCAGGACGTTACCACAACAATATGAATAGCCGTGATACGCTAGATACACAGTTGAATGTACTCGCTGATTTTAAACCAAAACTACCAGCTAGCTACCGAAATGCAAAATTTCTTATGCTCGGAAACCTTACACCAGAAATTCAAGCAAAGGTAATTCGTCAAATGAAATCTAAGCCAAAATTGATTGTAATGGATACGATGAATTTTTGGATGGATATTGCAATGCCTTCTCTCAAGAAAACCATTAAAAAGGTAGATGTACTAACAATCAACGACGAAGAAGCTCGCCAACTTTCTGGTGAATATAGTTTGGTCAATGCGGCCAAAGCCATCCATAAAATGGGACCAAAAGTATTGGTTATTAAAAAAGGCGAACACGGTGCACTTTTATTCTACAACAATAAAATGTTTTACGCACCAGCTATGCCATTAGCGCAGGTGTATGATCCTACAGGTGCAGGAGATACTTTTGCCGGAGGATTTATCGGATACTTAACGAAAGCGAATAGTACGACTTTCGAAAATATGAAGCGTGCAGTGATTTACGGATCAACTTTAGCATCGTTCTGTGTAGAAGAATTTAGTATTGCTCGCCTCAAAAGACTAAAGCAGTCTGAGGTGAATAAGCGAGTAAAAGAATTCGAAAAACTGACGAAGTTTACGATGTAAATTAGTCTAATAGAAAAATAAAAAATCCGCAATCTTAACTTTAAGATTGCGGATTTTTTTATTGAAAAATGAGGAATCCATTATTATTGATAAATTTGCTCTCTTTTAAATATGAAAACTTGAGATTCAAAAATTAATCTGCAAATCCGCAAATCAAATAATTTACACATCAACCAATCATCCCTTATTCGCCAGCTGACCACAAGCCGCATCAATATCTTTTCCACGACTTCTTCTTACCGTGACCATTACGCCTTCTTTTCGTAAATAAGCCGCAAAATCGTCAATTCGATGTTCCGCTGATTTTAAGAAAGGCGCTCCGTCGATTGGATTATATTCAATAATGTTGACACGAACAGGAAACCGCTTGCAGAGTTTGACTAAACGTTTTGCATCGTCAATACTATCATTAAAATTTTGAAAAGTAATGTATTCGTAGCTGATCCGATTTTTTGTTTTTTGATAAAAATAAGCAATCGAATCCATCAGTTTATCTAAACTATTTTGCTCGTTGATGGGCATAATTTCGTTTCTTTTTTCATCGTCTGCTGCGTGTAGAGAAAGGGCTAAATTAAATCGTACTTCGTCGTCTGCCAATTTATTGATCATCTTGGCAATCCCTGCCGTACTGACCGTAATACGACGAGCAGACATATTGAGTCCTTCTGGCGCAGAAATCTTTTCAATACTCTCTAATACATTTCGATAAGCTAATAATGGTTCCCCCATGCCCATGTAGACAATATTTGTCAGAGGATATCCAAAAGTCTCCTCGCATTGACGATTGACCAAAACTACTTGATCAAATATTTCAGCAGCATCTAAATTTCGTACTCTTTTCATTCGACCCGTTGCACAAAAAGTACAAGTCAAGCTACAACCAACCTGAGAAGAAACACACACCGTAAATCGTTTATCAGCGGGTACTGGAATCAGCACGGCTTCAATTAAATGTCCATCATGTAATTGGAAACGAGATTTTATAGTCCCGTCCAAACTACGCTGTACTTTATCTTCCCGAATTGCGTTAATAATAAAATGCTCGTCCAGAACGGATCTGAGTTCTTTAGAAAGATTGGTCATCTCGGCAAAGGTGTGTGCACCTTTTTGCCACAACCACTCATAGACTTGTTTTGCCCGAAAACCCTGTTGGTTCATAGCTTTAAACCAGTGCGTTAATTCGGCGCGGCTCAGTTTACGAATGTCTGTTTTAACGATTGTAGTCATTAGCAGACAAAGTTACGCAAATTTGTTTTCGTATCTTTACCTAATAACTTGAATTCTAACCCTTAAATCGGATAAAACCTTAGAATGGAGCTCTACGCTAAAAAGTCAAGATGGAAATTATATCTCTTCCTTGTGGCCATGGTCATCCTCGCTATTTCTACGCTTTATACCAATCATATTGCGACTAAATTAGCTCAAGGAGAACGTGACAAAGCTGATCTATGGGCAAAGACGATGGAAGAATTTTTAGATCCCGATGCGGATTTGAGTGAGGATGTTACCCTTGCAAATGAGGCCATAAAGAATCCAGACATGCCAATTATTATGGTAGATGAAACGGGAAAAATTTCTGAAAAAATTAATTTTTCGGAAGGCGCAGATCTGGAGGCGGAATTAAAGAAAATGAAAAATAGCGGTATTCTCCCCATAGAAGGAGAAGGATATGCAAGATTTATTTATTATAAACATTCTCCGACACTTACCCTACTGACCTATTTTCCGATCATTCAAATCTTATTCTTTTCCGTCTTTGCGGGTATTGGATACTTACTTTTTAGTTCAGCACGTCGTTCCGAACAAAATCAAGTTTGGGTAGGAATGGCGAAAGAAACG
>CALKJE010000335.1 GCA_937995675.1 uncultured Saprospiraceae bacterium | reverse complement strand
AAGGAATTCCTATTGGTCCGATCGGTTTATATGGTGTGGGTGGTGGAGTATATTATCGAATGGAGCAAGAAAATTTAAGTACCAATTTCACCAATATCCCGTCTTTTAATCCACCGCCTTCAGAGCAGGTAAATTCTTATACCAATTATATCAGTGGCTTTTTAAGAAAGACGCTTTCGGGAACAAAGTACCGTCCTTCTGAATCTGTACTGCTTGGCATCGACCTCACGGTGATCCTTGGTTCCTTACCAAAGCCGCAAGCATTTAATGCAAATATTGGATTTAATATGGAATTCAATACCAATGGCGGACTCAACTTTATCAAGCTTGGTGGAATCATGAACCTGATGACAGATATCAGTCCAGAAGGTCCGGCTTGTTCGGGGGTAAGTTTAGCCATTGATTTGGAATTTGTTTTTAAAACGAATAACGAACGAAGTCGCACAGGTTTCTATGCTTCCGCGCATGCGTTTGTAAAAGTCGGTCCCTTGCGTGGATCAAATAGTGATAATATCCCTGCTAAATTTTCAGATTATATTGCTAGATGTAGTGAATATGATCTCGGATATGCGGGAGGTTTAGAAATGCAGTTTTCAAAAGGCTATTGGTTTCTAAATGTAGGGGAACCGGAGCGGAGATTAGGGTTGGAGATTAGTTTGTGGAAATTGGGAGCCATTCGTTTGGAAGCTTATTTTGATATAGGCCAAAACATTCCTGCCTTCCCTGGACTCCCTTATTATGTCAGCAACTTAACTGGTATGGGGAATCTCGTAGAAAACGAAATGACTCGTGCAGCGGGAACAGGATTTGCCTTTGGAGTCAGTTTTGATGCTAGCTTGGATACCCCAGAATTTGTAGGTTTTTCGGCTCATGTCGCACTTGGCGCTGGCTTCGATATTATGCTGAATAAGTTCCGAGATGTCAACTGCCTAAACTCAGGATCTCCGAAACCTATTGGAGAAAACAATTGGTATGCAGCAGGACAAGCTTGGGCATATCTCGATGCTGGCATCAAATATAAAGGGGAAGAAATTCTAGGAATTGGATTGGCAGCTGCTTTACAAATAAAAGGCCCTAATCCAACTTTTGGACGAGGAGCATTGGCCGGACGAGTGACGCTAGGTCCTTTCAAGAAAAAATTTAATATTCATTTTACGTTTGGAAAAGAATGTGAAATTCAAGGATCACAGGCCTTAGAACAAGAGATTGAAATTGTCCTCTTTATGACTCCCTCTAATGACGACCAATCAGTGGATGTTTCTACGCCAATTGATGTAGTCTTTGCCAAGGAATTAGAGAGTAGTTTCTCTGTTTACAATCCCAATACTGAACAGAATGAATATTTTTTTATAGCATTAGAAAACTTTGAAATTACTGATCCAGCAGGAAATCAAATCAGTGTCAATCAAGAACAAATTTCTGAACAATTTTTCCGCTACCTTCCCGAAGATCAATTAAGATCTCAAACTGAATATACAATTAGTTTGATTGCAAAATTATTTAGAGCGAATGGCGAATTAGTTCAAACAGAAGAACGAACTCATATTTTTAAAACAGGAAAACTTCCAACTGAGATTCATAAGAGTAATATTGACTATGCCTTACCCGGTGATGGACAGTTTAATTATTATAAATTCGATGCTTCTACACAGTATATCCAATTAGTGCAAGGGCAAGAAGAATTACTTGCTGATCTACCAGAAGGTCAATCTTTAAAGGTAAAAATCAGCACCACGCATCCAACTTCCATTCGCTATAAAAACTGTTCTTATAATTCTGAAACGAATCGATTAAACTTCACTATTTCTTCTTCGCTAGTCAATGGAAAATCATACAAATTTGAGCTTATTAAAATTGCTGAGGAAGAGGTGTCTAACAATGTGAATTCAGATAATTATGAGTTAGATGAATTTAATTTGCCAGTCCCTTTTGAGAACGAGGCAGTACTTTACAGAATGGCTTTTCGGGTAAGTAATTATAATCAGTTTGAGAATAAGATGGCGGCTATTTCATTTTCAAATTTGCAAATTCCTTCCAATTCTAATTTTCCAAACTTTACCAATATCGATTATGCAAGACCTCACACCGTTGAATTAAATAATTTATCAGAACCTTTTGGGATTGAAGAAGTCGAAGGTATTTATGAAAATGATCCGTTCCTAATTTTTGAAGCTAATCTAAATTCTACCCAATGGATAACCAATAGTTTTCGAAATTTTTCAGGCCAAGAAGTTTCAAACCTGAATATCTATGGATATAGCCAAGGAGAAAGAATGACGGATTATTTAGATAGTGATAGAGTTCTTTATTTTGGTAATCAAGAACCAGGGAAAGGCATTTTTATTCTTCAAGATTCTCTTTATCAATCCAAATTGGAAAATATATTTAACCATAACAATAATTCAGATTTCTCAAATATCAAAGTAGAGATTGATTATGCTCTAGGTAAAATAATGTATCAAGAATTAAATTCAGTTTATGCTTTTCTCAAAGAGACGGAACTAGGTCTTTTCGAGATGAATCATATTTATGAATATAGCAATTACCAAACCGCTAGCTCCTCCTTATGCAATCTCAATAATATTTCAATAACCCAACT
The DNA here is from genome assembly GCA_937995675.1 of uncultured Saprospiraceae bacterium. GTDB lineage: Bacteria > Bacteroidota > Bacteroidia > Chitinophagales > Saprospiraceae > JALZUU01. Next base: position 898 of record CALKJE010000335.1, on the reverse strand, counting down.
AAAAGGATGCTGTCAATCTGATGATCTCCTTTACGAAGCACTTGTGGAATATACCGAAAATAAACTTCAAGCGATGCCTAGCACCATGGCAAAGTTTCTTTATGCGCCAAAAGATAGAGACAATTTTTGTAATTGGGATAAGGACGTTTTCACAAAACGTAATCTTTATACAGACCTGACTCCAGGCACCTACCCCGTTCAATTAAAATATTTCAAACCATCTTCTACTTCGCCTTATCAAACATTTAATCAAACCTTTATAAAAACAAATTAGGCCTATGAACATCATATTTTCTTTAAATTTTTTGGTCTTCATTTAATCATTCTGCCTAATGCAGAAAACCAACATACATGAGCAAATTTTATCAGTCACTAAAAAATATACTTTCACCTCCCATTCTTGGGATTACCTTCTTCTGTTTTCTTTTCAGTACCAAGGTGTATGCACAACCATTTCCCGTTTCGGTCAACACACAATTGACGACGCCGAGTTTACCTTATTTGGCGGACTATGTATCAAACAAACCAGAAACCCTGCGGGCCATTTTACTCTTAAATGATGATAGTCGATTAAATTATGAGGTTATCCTAAAAGTAAGAATATCAGGACAAGGAATTGAACTAGCCTCACGAGCCGACTATTTTTCTACCCCGATTAACTTGATGTATAATGTTCCAGAAATACTGACAGGTTTTGAATTAGCAGATTTATTTGACCCAAATAATTTGGACATAACCGGGATGTCTAAATCTGAGTTTTTAAAAACAGGACAATTACCAGAAGGAATTTATACGATCTGTTTTGAGGCTTATGATGTTAACCGTTTCGATCAATTGCCAGTTTCTAACGGAGGTTGTGCAGTAGCTAGTGTGATTGAGCACGAACCACCTTATCTAA
>CALKJE010000334.1 GCA_937995675.1 uncultured Saprospiraceae bacterium | reverse complement strand
GAAAAAGAGGTTTCTTTTTTGAAAGCTCTGTTGAAAGTAGCTTTGCTGTTAAAGCCGCAATCATAGGCGATTCCCAATAGCGATAGTTCTTCCTGTCGGCCAGCTTGGAGCATTTCTTTGACGGCGTTGACTCGAAACTGATTGATATAATCATTAAAATTTCTGCCTAAGCCGCTATTGATCAATTGAGAGACTTGCGCACGAGACATACCGAGCGCATTCGACAATTCGATAAGATTGAGTTCTGGATTGAGATAAGGCTTTTCTGCTTCCATAAAGTCGACTAGTTTTTGCATATCTCTGCTTTGTGTATTTACCTTTTCTGTAGAAGTAGCGGTTGATTTGGGTTGTAGAACCGGTTTTTTTTCTAGTGTGGAAGGATCAAAGGAAAGACCATTTAGCGATTCCGTTTTGGTGAAATAACCCATGATACTGATATAAATAATGGCCATCGCAGAAGCCAAATGAAACCACCATTCTTGTCCATAACTCAAATCCGTTATTGCATTGACTATAACTTGCCCTGATCCATACAAATAAAGGAAGGTATAAATAAATAGAAAATTACGGAGCCAATTTAATTCTAAATTATAGGTATTGGAAAAATAGTGGTGAATCTTTTTTCTATAATTAAAAAAATGTTGAAAGGTAAAGGCCAAATAAATAATCATCTGTATCGAGGTAAGAATAAACAACAGAATGTAAACATACTCCATCCAAGGGTGAGACATAATAACCCCATTTTGTGTGTCATGGTATCCCGGCTGCATCCGATCATACAACCAGATCGTTACTCTAAATATGAAAAATAGGATGATAGGTAAAAAATGCCAACGGTCTTTTTTTAGAAATTTAAAATCAGAAATGGTCACCGACCGCACATAAAAATAGAGTAGCGGCGCAAATAAAAAGTCAAGTGGAATTAAAAAATAATTAATCTTCGTATTTCGAAAATCATCGTACCATCCCATAAAACCAATAGTATAAGTCGTGCGGTGATAACAAGTAATCAATAAAATAATCGCAAGCAAATAATCGGAAACATGACGCTTTCCATAATATCTTTTCAACAATAAAAAACCAAATAGTAATCCCTGCAACGTCAGTATCAACAACGGCGTACTACGAATATTAAAGTTCGGAAATGTTGATAGGATGGTTAAGAGCATATGTTTATTTTGCTATTTGCTTCTTTGATCGTACCAGAGGAAAGGAACGAACAATGAATAATTGTAAACTTCTATTTGATACTTTTTTATCGGAGAATTTTTATTCTATAGGCATTAGTTTTTCCTTGAAATTCTATTACTTTATTTATTAATAATTTGATATCGTCTTCTGAAAAGAAGCCAGCTATTTTGCCAGCCAAAAGCTGCGTCTCAAGTTCAAAGGCAGATCCCACTGAGATTTCAAAAAAAACGAGCAGTATCTTTACTGCTACTCCTACTACATCCTTCAGCAATATTAGAAGGCATTGAAATCGCCGATCTAGAAATTTGCGATCTTAATCCATATTTTTCAGAAGAAGGTAAGTTCTCCAATAATTTATAAACAAGACCAACTATCTCCATCCCTAAATCCCAACAATATAATTTTTTAAATTTTCTCATAATTTTTTACATAAAGTGTTTAAAAAAATAATCCAACGAAATTGCAGAATGTTCCTTTTTTGACAAAACGCGATTGAGGGAAGCAAATCGCAAAATGCAAATAGCAAAATGCAATTCTAACCCAAAAACAAGTACAACAACTGCACAAACAAAATCTTCGTAATCAACGCCACTGGCAACATCAAAATATAACCAATCGTCGGCAACCGATTACCCGCCTGTTCCAATGCATAGTCTAAAATGGCAGGTTGATTAGAAACCATTCCCGTTAAAAAGCTAAAAGGAATTTTAAATAATTTATAACCCACAAACAACGTAATGAATGCTGTCAAGGTACTGATGATCGCACCACATAAAAATAGCAAGCCACCACTACCACCCGCCAAGGTCGTCATAAAAGTATGTCCAGAACGAATTCCAATCCCAGCGAGTAATAAAATTAATCCAAATTGCCGCAAGGTTAAATTCGCACTATGTGGCAAAGTCCAGACAATCGAGCCCGTCCGCCGCCACTTACTTAATAACAAAGACACGATTAATGCGCCACCGGCTGCACCAAGCTTAAAATTAATTCCGCCAGGCAAAGAAAAAGTAATCATTCCTAATAACAATCCCATGGCGATTCCCAATCCAAACGACAATAAATTGATATGACTCATGGCTTCATAAGAATTACCAAAAAAGGCGTTGATCTCTGGCATATCTTTTCGACGAGCTAAGAGGCGCACGCGGTCTCCAAACTCAAGCACTGTTTCGCTATTGGCCAACAACTCCATATCACCTCGATTGATCCGTGTAATCAATACTGGAAACCGTTCGCTTAGATTAAGTGAAGCAATATTACGCCCTACAATTTTTGGATTGGAAACAAACATCCGACGAACATCAAAGACGCGGCGATCATCGGAAATATGGTGCTCCGCTTTTTCTCCCAGCATTTCAACAGCTCTAGTAATGGTATTCTTTGAACCGATTAAAACAATTTGATCCCCTAATTGTAATTGAGTATCCCACGTAACGATAGATGTATCTTGACCACGATTCATTCGACCAAAAACCAGTCGACCATCAATTTTTTTGTATAAATCTCTTACCTCAGTACCTGTCGCTTCTTTATTGGTAATCCGAACGGTAGTTCTGTCGAGTTGTTCGCTGATTGGATAAGCAGATTGTAGTGTTTCTGCCTCTTTTTTAAAATCAACTTTCAACCATTTTTTCATAAAAAAAATAGCCATCAAAGTCCCAAAAACACCCATTGGATAAGACAACGAATAACCAATGACCGCATGATCACTCAAATTAGAAACCGTACCAGTATTAGAATTTTCAATCAAATCCAATAGTCCAGCCAACGCAGGCGTGTTGGTCGTACTGCCTGCAAAAAGGCCACCCGAAGTGGCAGCGTCTAATTCAAATAAAAAATGTAATCCGATCGTGATCGCCGCAGAAAGCGTCAACATCCCAATCACAAATAAGACATTGCGAAGTCCCTGTTTTTTAAAAATGGTAAAAAATCCTGGACCGCTACTTAGTCCGATGGTATAAATAAAGATGACCAATCCCAGCGAAACAATGATCTCCGGTACATTCATTTCGGGGTCGAGTGCTCCGAAGGCGAGACCGACAAAAAGTACCGCAGCCACACCCATTTTGTTTCCACGAATGCTAATACTACCAATAAGGTACCCTACGGCGGAAACGACGAATAAAAGAAGTAACGGAGATTGTTTGAAGAGTTCAACCAAAGTTTTAGGGAATTTAAAAGGCTATTTACTGGTTCAATCGCGTTGACGATGGAAAAAAATATCGTTCAAAATAACCCATTTTTTCATAAAAAAACGTTAATCCATCAAATATGAGAACTTATGGCACGTAATATGTGCATTTTTGTAATGTCTAAATTGCTTCTGGCTACTTGCCACTAGCTTCTTGCTCTCTTCTGATGCGTTAGAAGGTGCGAAAGAAGAGAGCAAGGAGCCAGAAGCAAAAAGCAAGCAGCAAAAAAAATCACTCAAACATGAAATTACTTAATGTCCTAGCTTTCTTACTCTTCTTCCCGTTATTAGTTTCGGCGAGCGCTGGAACCATAGATTCTTTAGACATTCCGTCTTACATATCTCATCATCAGCTAGATGCAAAAGATGGTGGTAATGGTATATTTTATACTTTTGAAAAAAAGGGAAAAGGTACCATTCCAAAGCCTGGCGACTATGTCAAATTAAACTATGTTGGAAAGATGTTGGATGGTTCTGTTTTTGACCAATCGCAGCCAGATGATCCATTTGTCTTCAGAGTAGGATATCGGATCGTAATTCAAGGTTGGGATAAAGGTATTCAAAAATTGCCGGTTGGTAGTAAAGCGACTTTGTTGGTACCAGCAGCGTTGGGGTATGGTAGCTCAGGATTAGGAGAAATTCCACCAAATACGCCTTTGTTATTTGAAATAGAGGTTTTAGAAATTCTCAGCCCAGACGCCTACGATCAATATATGATGCAGAAGGAAAAAAAGGAACGTGCTGCCTACGAAAAACACGTTGCCAACCAATTTAAAAAAGATCAAAGACTCATCAACGATTATGCGTCGGACCAAAAACTACGAGTCAAGCGTACCAAAAAAGGTGTGAGCTATATGATCAAGAAAAAAGGAAAAGGCGACAACCTAAAACGAGGAGATAAAGTAACGATTCATTATGAAGGAACCTTGTTAGACGGAACGCAATTCGATTCTTCTTTCGACCGAAAAGAACCGATTAGTTTTGTCCTAGGACAAGGAAAAGTAATCGAAGGTTGGGAAGACGCACTAGTGAATTTCCAAAAAGGAAGCAAAGGCGTTTTGTTGATTCCAAGTAAATTAGCCTATGGTCGCTTAGCCATTCGTGAAGAAGGAATTAATATTCCTGGTGATTCGGTCTTGGCATTTCGAATTGAAGTGGTGAAGGTGGAGTAGGGACTTTTTCGTTTTTTCGTTTACTAAACTTTTAAAGTTTAGTAAACGAAAAAAAAGAAAAAAAGAAAAAAAGAAAAAAATATTAAAGCGGACGTAACGAGGAGTTGCGTCCGCTTTTTTTGTGGGAGATGTTTAATTTCTTAAATTTACCAACCAATATGTCGGTAGGAGCGGGAGAGATCTCCATAAAATACCTAGCAACGGGTGAAAAACTCCGAAAGCGGACTAGTTCAGATCAAGGAGAAACTACTGTCGACTATTGTGGTAACATTGAATACGAAAATGGGGAACTAGCCGCGATTCATCATTCTACGGGAAGAATTATTCCTTCAGATGATGAGAAAAATCCATTTCGCTATCAATTTCAGTTAACGGACCACTTAGGAAATGTAAGAATTGTCTTTGAGGATAAAAACCAAGATGGAAGTATTACCAAAATAAACCCTGATGGTGGCAGTAAAAACCCATTCATCATAGACGAAGAGGAGATCATAACGATCAATCATTATTATCCTTTCGGTTTACAGATGACAGGGCCAGCAGTAAATGAATGGTATGGTGGTGTGAATGGTCGGAAGTATGATTATTCTTACAACGGTAAGGAGTTAAATGAGGATTTTGGATTGGATTGGAGTGATTATGGAGCGCGGTGGTATGATGCGGCGATTGGTAGATGGGGGGCTGTTGATCCGCTGGCAGAGAGTTACTACTCGCACTCACCTTATAATTATACGTTGAATAATCCGGTGTTGTTTATTGATCCGGATGGGAGATATGTAAGTTCGAATAGTTCTTTTAATGCAGTTGGGACGGAGATGGAGGATAAAGTTGATGGTGATTATTTTGATAACGAAGGAAACCATGTGGGGAATGATGGAGTCGACGACGGAAAAATCTATGTAAAGGATAATGACGGTGATGTAAATTTCGGATATGGTGTTTTAGCAAATGGAAGTAAGTTTACTGAAATATCTTTAGATAGTGATTTGGGAACTATGATTAGAGCTGTTTATGCCGAAATGAGAGGAGGAGACGATAATGCTAAAATATTAGTAGCTGAGTCTATAAAAAATAGATCAGATAGACCTATTGGGTCATACGAAAATCCTGATGGAACATATAAAGGTGTTATTGAAAAAAAGAATGCTTATTCTATTACTATTTCTACGGATGCTGCCCATGACTCTTAT
>CALKJE010000333.1 GCA_937995675.1 uncultured Saprospiraceae bacterium | reverse complement strand
TAAATGGTGGCAATATCGCGCCGGTTTACTAGGATATTCCGTTCAAGAACTTAAGGAGAAGATGGAAGAGGTTGGAAACAACTATAAAAATCAAACGGTACTCAAAATGCTATTCAAATTGGATAAATACGAAATTATCCGAATGGCAGTGATCGACTTATTTGTCGCATTGGGTAAACCAAAAGAATATGCAAAAGATATGGGTGATCTAGCGAAAGCTTTCGCCCGCGAAATGAAAGTGGAAATTTGGGATGATCGTAAGGCCAGTCTACCACTTTACTCGCCAGAAGTAAACCTCGGTTTGGCCAATGATATCAAAGATATGAACCGAACGGGACTCTTAAGCCTTTGGTAGAGAGCCGTAAAGGCAATGCATGTAACGACTTCTCACGTACGGATACAGACAACGTGCATATAACGTAAAGACAAAGTAAAGACCAAGTAAAGACAATTCACGAATTGTCTCTGTCTCTGTCTCTGTCTCTCTACAAAAACTGTCTCTACAAGAAACCGGACCGAAATACCCATCTCGTTCCGGTTTCTTTATTGTTAAAGCCAATTCACGTAAAGCCAATTAATGTAAAGACAATTCACGTAAAGACAATTCATGAATTGTCTCTGAATATAAATCAATTATTATCTAAATAACCTATTTTCCATCTAAGAGCTTGTCCAAAAAGTTTGAGAAGCGTTAAACTAGACTTTTTTAAGTCGTCGGATATCTTTACTTTTGTAGAGCTTTTTTTCGCAGGATGGGAGATTATTAAAACATCTCAAAATAAATTTTTATGGCCTCCCGAAATCGCGCACAAAAAAAGTCAACTACTATTCGAAACACTAATAAAAATACGCGCAAACAGATGGAAAAGGTTACCTATAATGAAGACAATATTCGGTCACTCGACTGGCGTGAACACATTCGTATTCGTCCGGGTATGTACATCGGTAAACTAGGCGATGGCTCTTCTCCCGACGATGGTATCTATATTTTACTAAAAGAAGTTATTGATAACTCTATTGACGAATATGTTATGGGGTATGGTTCTAATATCGACGTAAAAATCGAAGATGGAATCGTAACGATCAGAGATTATGGTCGTGGAATCCCATTAGGAAAAGTAGTGGATTGTGTTTCTAAAATTAACACTGGAGGTAAATACGATTCTAAAGCATTTAAAAAATCTGTTGGACTAAACGGAGTAGGAACCAAGGCCGTTAATGCACTCTCAGATTACTTTAAAGTTCAAGCTTTCCGAGACGGAAAAACCAAAGTAGCAGAATTTGAAAAAGGAAACGTTACCAACGATGCTAAAATAAAAAAAGGAGCTGGAGAAAACGGAACGATGATCCAATTTCAACCTGATAGTTCTGTTTTTAAAAAATATAAATTCCGTTCCGAATACGTCGAAAATCAACTTTGGAATTATGCTTACCTAAACGCAGGATTAAGAATTAATTTCAATAATAAATCTATCTTTTCTCGAAGAGGATTATATGACTTACTTCACCGAAAAACAAAAGGTAGCGAACAATTACGATACGAAATTATCCACCTAAAAGGAGATGATATCGAAGTAGCTATTTCCCACGGACAACAATATGGTGAGCAATATTACTCTTTTGTTAATGGACAAAATACTACACAAGGTGGAACACACTTAAGTGCCTTTAAAGAATCTTTTGCGAGTACCCTACAGAATTATTTTAAAAGAGAAAAGAAGAAATCTTACGACGCCAAAGATATTCGAGCTTCTATCGTTGCTGCCATTAGTGTCCGAGTAGAAGAACCTGTTTTTGAATCACAAACAAAAACCAAACTCGGTTCCACACACATTGCACCGAATGGAGCAACTGTACGTAAATTTATCAATGACTTTTTATCAAAAGATCTGGATAATTTTTTATTGAAAAATAAAGAAGTTGCCGAAGCTATGGAGCGTCGGATTATTCAATCTGAACGAGAAAGAAAAGAAATAGCTGGGATTAAAAAGATAGCCAACCAGCGGGCTAAAAAAGCAAACTTGCACAACAAGAAATTACGGGATTGTCGTTTACATTATAACGATACTGGAAAAAAAGTGGATGCAGAACAGTCGCTTAAGACAACCATCTTTATTACCGAGGGAGACTCTGCAAGTGGATCGATTACCAAAGCACGAGATGTACAAACACAAGCCGTTTTTAGTTTGCGAGGTAAGCCACTTAATTGTTTTGGCCTGACCAAAAAAGTAGTATACGAAAACGAAGAATTTAATTTACTTCAACATGCCTTGAACATTGAAGACTCGTTAGATGACCTACGGTTTAATAGAGTAGTGGTAGCAACCGATGCCGATGTTGATGGAATGCATATTCGATTATTATTACTCACTTTCTTTTTACAGTTTTTTCCTGATCTGGTAAGAAGTGGTCATCTTTATATTTTAGATACTCCTTTATTCCGGGTAAGAGATAAAAGTAAAACCTTTTATTGCTACTCTGAATCAGAAAAACAAGATGCTATTAAGAAGCTAAGAGGAAAAGCAGAGATCACGCGATTTAAAGGATTAGGAGAGATTTCTCCAGATGAATTTGGTGCTTTCATTGGTGAAGACATTAAATTAGATCCTGTTGTGCTTAGTGAAGAAACGAGTATCGAACACGTTCTTTCCTACTATATGGGTAAGAATACACCAAGTCGACAAGAATTTATCATCGACAACCTTAGAGTAGAAACAGAAGAGCTGAGTGACGAGGAAGAAGAAAAGGTCCGTAAAAAGGCCGCGGAGAAAGAGGCGGAGAATCTCTCAGAAGTAGAATAAAACTGCCTTTATAGCAGGTAAAGGTGACAAAACATGCATTGATTATCCAAAAATCAGGCAATCTACCGATGGGCATAAATATTGACCATCTTATTGCCAATGTCTGGCGAACCTAATAGTTTGTTGTTCCTGCCACCTTGACATTAGACTGGCTTATAGGTATCTTTCCTTTTTGGCGAGATCAGCCACAAAAACTATCGAATCAATGAGTATGTTTGAAGATTTTTTGCCCCCTCACGGGCTGGATGGAGATACGGAGTTTATGCCTTTGTTTTCTATGGAAGAAGAAGACGAAATGCAGAATAACGAGGAATACGACGAAGTATTACCAGTACTTGCTATAAAAAATACCATCTTATTTCCAGGAATTATTATTCCTATCACAGTTGGACGTGATAAGTCCATTAAAGCAATTAACGAGGCCTACGAAAACGACCGAATCATCGCGGTCCTTTCTCAAGTGGATGCCAAGGTAGAAGATCCTTCGGTAAGTGATTTGCATAAGGTCGGTACCGTCGCTCGTATCATTAAGTTGCTACGGATGCCCGATGGAACGGCTACGGCTATCATTCAAGGCCGTCGCCGTTTTAGCCTGGTAGAAATGGTAAGAGAAGTGCCTTACATGAAGGCAAGAATTGCCATCCGGTCGCTAAAAGCAGTAGCGGATGATGATATGAAATTTGAAGCCATCATCTCTTCAATTAAAGATATGGCTCGACAGATTATTGATCTGTCTCCTAATATTCCTACCGAGGCCAATCTCATGTTGAGAAACATCAGTGGTCACCCATTCTTACTCAATTTTATCTCTTCGAATCTTGGTATCAAGTTGAACCACAAGCAGGCCATTTTAGAAATGGACGATCTCAACGAGAAGGCACATGTGGTCATGGAACATATGGACAGCGAGTTACAACTCTTACAACTCAAAGACCAAATCGAATCGAAAGTACGAGGTGATATTGAAAAGCAACAACGTGATTATTTTTTGAATCAACAACTTAAAACGATTCAGGAAGAGCTTGGACAAAATCCACAGGAAGACGAAATTAGAGCGTTGATCGAACGCAGCAAAACCAAAAAATGGTCTAAAGAAGTTGGAGAATTATTTACCCGCGAAATAAAAAAAGTACGTCGAGTAAATCCACAGGTAGCAGAATATTCAGTGATGTTGAACTATCTTGAATTATTGCTAGACCTACCGTGGGAAGAATATACCGATGATAATTTTGACTTGGTCAAGGTGAAAAAGATTTTAGATAAGGATCATTCAGGACTAGAAGATATTAAAGAAAGAATTTTAGAACATCTTGCGGTTCTGAAATTGAAGGGAGATATGAAAGCTCCAATCATTTGTCTAGTTGGCCCTCCTGGTGTTGGAAAAACATCATTAGGGAAATCTATTGCTCGAGCGCTCGACCGAAAATTTATTCGAATGTCGCTTGGTGGATTACGAGATGAATCAGAAATTCGTGGACACCGGAAAACTTATATTGGAGCGATGCCCGGTCGAATTATCAAATCCATTCGCAAAGCGGGATCTTCTAATCCTGTTTTTATTTTGGATGAAATTGATAAAGTTGGAAAAGACTTTCGAGGAGATCCATCTTCTGCCTTACTTGAGGTATTGGATCCAGAACAAAATACGACCTTCCACGATAATTACTTAGAAGCAGATTACGATCTTTCTAAGGTCTTGTTTATCGCTACTGCGAATTCCTTAAGCACGATTCAACCGGCTTTATTAGACCGAATGGAAATTATCGAGGTTAGTGGATATTCATTAGAAGAGAAATTAGAGATTGCAAAAAAACATTTGATCCCAAAACAACGGGCAGAGCATGGTTTAAAGGCCAAGCAAATTAAAGTAAACAACGAAGCGCTGAAAACGGTGATCGCAAGTTATACGCGAGAGTCTGGCGTTCGTTCTCTTGATCGTCAAATTGCTGGAGTTATGCGTAACGCAGCCAAGCAAATTGCGATGGAAGAAGCGGAAGTTGTAAATGTTACACCAGCGGAATTAAAAGGCATGCTTGGTCCGACAAAATATAGTCGCGACCGATATATGGATCATAAAGTTTCTGGTGTAGCAGTCGGATTGGCGTGGACGAGAGTAGGAGGAGATATTCTATTTATCGAAGCCAGTCTTAGCAAAGGAAAAGGTCGACTTACCTTGACTGGAAACTTAGGAGATGTGATGAAAGAATCTGCCACCACAGCATTGAGTTATTTAAAAGCGCATTCTGAAGCATTGGGTGTAGACAGTAAAATGATTGAAGAGCGAGATGTTCACATTCATGTACCAGAAGGAGCAATTCCGAAAGACGGTCCTTCTGCTGGAATTACCATGCTGACCGCATTAGCAAGTGTATTCCTACAAAAGCCAGTTAAACCATTTTTGGCAATGACTGGAGAAATTACCTTACGCGGAAAAGTGCTTCCAGTGGGAGGAATTAAAGAGAAAATTTTAGCGGCTAAACGAGCTGGAATCAAACATTTAATCCTTTGCGAAGAAAACCGTAAACACGTAGAAGAAATCAAACCAGTCTATATTACCGGACTAAAAATTAACTACGTAACCCAGATGGAAGAGGTTTTGAAGCTGACTTTATAGTTTGTTTCATTCGACTCGATTTTACAGGTTTGAAGCTACTCTCCGGCGGTACTGCCGAAGCTGGGAGGCGAGACATGGAAAAAAATCGAGTCGAATGAATTTTTTGTAAAATGATCAGTGATTTTGCAAAAGGTTGGGTACAACTACCTGTTTTCAGCCATATTGCGTCGCAACCGACAAAGGATGTTAAACACTGTTAAGAACTAACCGATTTTTAAGCTAAAATTCTTTATTCTGCGTTTATCTTCTGTATCTTGTAAAGGTCGTCCCCTTTGAAAATTGATTTGATAACCAACATTTAGAAGTAGCTCAAATAAAAATATCGACATGAGAATCGGATTAATCGTATTGTTTTTTAGTGTAATCAGCATTTTTAGTACACGTCTTTCTGCTCAGACTGGGCAAGATTCATTGGTGCAATTTTCTGGGATGATTCTAGATGGCAGCAATGAAAATTTATATCCAATTCCATACGTCAATGTCGCCGTCAAAAATAAAGCCCGAGGTACCTACTCTGACTTTACAGGTTTTTTCTCTATTGTAATCGAAAAGCAAGATACGTTAATCTTCTCCTCTGTTGGTTACGGAAGTGTGGAAGTGACCCTTCCCGATAGCTTAAGTGATAGTCGTTACTCCTTAATACAATTGATGACTCAGGATACTTTTAACTTACCTGAAACGGTCGTATTTCCTTGGCCTAGTAAAGAACATTTTAAACTGGAATTTTTGGCACTTGATGTTACGCAAGATTTACAAGAAAGAGCCATGGAAAATCTAGCACAGGATGTACTTGCAAGAGTAGAGAAAGTAACAAAATACGATGGAACTGAAAATGCCAACTACTATTTACGAGAACAAGCTCGTAAGAATTATTATATCGGCCAAACACCACCCATGAATATCTTTAATCCTATCGCTTGGGGGCAATTTTTTAAGGCTTGGAAGAATGGGGATTTTAAGAAGAAAAAGGAAAAGTAAACCTCCCAAAAATTGTCTAACCTAATTATAAAAAAGGCTTGTTATTTTTTACTCATCCTAATTGGTCTTATCTATAGTTTTTTTCAACATTATACCGAACCACTAGATGGAGATCTTGTTGGCGTTGTACTGCCTACGGAACCTTACCAACAGGTATTGGAAGCTCCGCTAGGATTTTCTGCTGTTTTTGGTGGAGAACGGTACGCTGCCACCAATCGATATTTTATTCATCAAACGATGTATCTTTATTTTAATTCAGTACCTACTGTTTTACAAAAAATAACGGATCCGGTTTCTAGCATTTATGCGAGTGCAGCAGTTTTTAAAATTCTTTTACAAATATTTTTACTGTGGTTGTTTTATAGATATAGCACTTTGGTTGTAAACCTCAAAATGGAGTGGCTACTGGCAGTACTTTTATTAATTCCTTTATTTCAACATAGCAGTTATAATGGATATATCGGATTAATTAGTGGATCAATTACCTATACTTTTTTCTATACATTACCATTAGCACTTTTGCTTTGGTTTTTTCTACCTTATTTTAAAATATTTATTTCAAAAGAAAAAACACTATTGCGATTTGAAATATGGACTTTACCCATCATCATTTTTGGAATTATATATCTTCCTTTTTCAGGTCCTCTTATTGCTCCGCTGATTCTACTGTTGAGTCCCGGAATTATAATAGGGTTGATATTGAAAAAAAAGAGGTTGACGGCATTCGCCTTTAACATACGATTAATAGTGCTTTTTCTTTTCGTTATCCTTGCCTTCTATTCTTTTTATTTAGGAACGTTTAATTTAGAAAATGGCCAAGCCATATCAGTTTTGAAGAGGTACCAATTATTACCTTATGGATTATTTTATCAGTTCACCAATCGACCTGCATTGCCTATCTTATTAATTTTCATGATCGGAAATCTATGGTGGATTAGACGAAAAGAACAAACACCAACCACCAGTCAGATTCTAAACTTATATAAATGGATGTTCTTTTTTTCAATGATCTATATCCTTATTTTACCCTTGGGAGGTTACCGAGAATACCGACCCTATATTTTAAGAATGGATACTTTGATGCCGATTAATTTTGGACTCTTTATTTTGTATGGAATAGGTACCTTGTTTTTATTAGAAAAAATAAAAGGAAAAGAAAAGAAAATTTATTTTGGCGCCTTATGTATTTTTAGTTTGATCTTTTTAAATGCTAATCGATCAAATTTTAATAAAAATATTTGTGAAAGAAGGGCTCTTGAAAAAATAGCTACAGCAAAGGAAAAAATTATTCCTATAGAAAATAATTGCAAAATTCTAAGTTGGGACGTGATAGTAGATCCGGAAAAATCTCGTTCGAATGCTCAATTGCTTAAGCGATGGAATGTTACTGATTCCATTAGATTATATTATTTAGCACCAAATAAGATTAAATAAGTCCTTTAATGGATTCGGCTAATCGAAGATCCTTTTTCGTTACGCCACCTGCATCATGTGTCGTCAACGTGATGTTTACTCGGTTATAAACATTGGACCATTCAGGGTGGTGATTTTGTTTTTCTGCTAGAATAGCTACGCGAGACATAAAACCAAAAGCTTCAATGAAATCTTCAAATACAAATTCTTTTTGAATGGCATCGTCAATAATTTCCCATTCCAAATCTTTTGTTTTCAGTAAAGTAGCGAGTTTTGTTCCACTTATTATTTCCATAAAAAAAATATAAAAAGTAATTTATCCGGACATCCGGACATCCGGACATCCGCACATCCGCACATCCGCACATCCGCACATCACCCTCTCGGTAATGCGATAAAGAAATTTGCTCCTTTTCCAATTTCTGATTCTACCCAAATACGACCACCCACTCGCTGAACAATTTTATGGCAAATCGCTAGACCAATACCAGTTCCTTTATATTCATCTCGGGTATGAAGTCGTTGAAAGATAATAAATATTCTTTCTTGATATTCCGGTTTGATACCAATTCCATCATCACTTACTTTGATGATTATTTCGTCTTTAGTCGTTTCACTAGTGATGGTTATTTCTGGATGAGTGTCTGGTTTTTTAAACTTAATCGCATTGCTAATCAAGTTTTGAAATAACTGAATTAATAGAGAACGAATCGACATGACTTCAGGTAATCCGTGGCAATTGACTACGGCGTTATTCTCGTCTACACTTACGCGCAAATTAATCACCGCGACTTCTACGATATCTACCAACGATACTTTTTCGAAATTATCTTCCGTCTTACTTATCGTAGTATATTTCAAGAGTGCATCCAATAAATCATTCATTCGAATAACACCTTCTTTTACATAAGTAAAATAGGTTTGGGAGTCTTCGGTAAATTGATGTTTATGTTTTCTTTCAATCAATTGAGTATAGCTACCGATCATCCGAATAGGTTCTTTAAGATCATGAGAAGCTACATAAGCAAACTGTCGAAGCTCTTCATTGGCGGCCAGTAAGAGTGCATTCTGTTCAGCAATTTGTTCATTTTGTTTTAGCAATAATGCTTGATATTCATTTTCACGAGTAAGTTGCTCAATCTCTTTTTGCTTTTCTTTGATGGCATTTTTTATCTCCAAATCAATGATCTGTCGATTGCGTTGTTCTTTTGCAAATTTATCTTGAGCTTTAGAATAAACAAGTTGGTAATCGAGTGCTGTTTTATAATCACCTTGTAATTGATAAATATTTGACATCAATTGATATCCTTGGACTTCATTCGTTTCGTCCTGCATTCGACTAGCGGCAGCGATACCTTTACTGGTAAATAACATCGCTTTATTAAAATCTCCTTGGAGATAATATATATGACCCAGATTCAAAAGGTTGATTTGTCGACCATTGATATCTCCTTGGTTTTGCATCAGATCCTCTGCTATTTTTGCCTTCTGTTCTGCAAGGTCTAACTTTCTTTGTCCAATATACGCACGGCTAAGATTAGCGAGCGAAAGGATGATCATCTCATTATAATTACGTTGTTGAGCTAGGTTGTTTGCTTTTTCAAAATAATTAGTAGCCTGAGAAAGTCGATCTGAGAAATAATAAATATTTCCTAAATTATTATAAATAACAATCCGTGTATTTTTACTTATGATATCACTATAGTTTTCCAAAACCATTTGATATCGAGAGATGGCATCTTCGTGATTGTAAAGGTTTGCATAGATCGTCGCAATGTTAATAAGACATTGTCCAGTATGATAGCGGTAATTAATATTCTTACTCTTATCCATAGAGTCAAGAAAATACTGCATGGCTTTTTTATAGCTAGACTTTGCTGCGTGATAGATGGCAATATTCTTTAGCGCATTAATCTCTTTTTCTACCTCTCCTGACTTAGCACTAATCTGCAATACCTTTTCACTACAGCTCAACATCTCATCATAGTCTTGCTGCTTGAAATAAATTTGACTCAACTGATTGTAAACGGTTGAGACCAGTCCATCTGCTCGACGGACTTTATCATCACCGAGTAACTCTTTAGCTGTTTCAGCATAAGAAAGTGCTTTGTCAAATTCGTTTTGATGCGTCGCATTTTCACTCAAACCAATAAGTGCTTGAATCTGGTAATCAGTTTCTTGTGTTTCTTGACTATGGGTGAGTAATTTTTTTAAATACCTTTCAGCCGTTTCGGAAGATCTTTCACTTAGATAAGCACGAGCCTGAGCTAATTCAACCGCTAATTGTTGACGGGGATTTTTAGGGTCAACAAGGGTGGCGGCAGCTCGAATAAAGATTTGAGCCTCTCGCATCTTTTTAGTGTCGCCGTGATAACGACCAGAGGTATCATAGATGCTGGCTAAAAGTAGATTACTGGTAATTACCGCTTGATTGTCTCCATTGAGTGCACAGAGATTTTTTGCTTCTTGTGTCACGATGAGTGCTTCCTCGAGACTGCGAGCTTGATAGAGTAGGGTGGCTTTGTTTAATAGATTTTTTGTATAATTATCTTGTTTATCCGCTCTTTCCATCTTAGGATATTCATTGTTTTACTGTCCTTCGCGTTCGGTATCAATAATTCCTTTAAGTTGAAGTTCGAAGGTGCCAGGATCAGTGTTAGTATAAACAGTAATGGTCGGCGTCTGATTTCCTAATCGACCTTTACTGCTGAAATGTACACTTATTTTTCCACGTTCACCTGGTTCGATTGGAATGAATGGATAAAAAGGAGTCGTACAGCCACAAGTTACTTCAACATTATTGATGACAAGGGGTGCAGAGCCTGTATTGGTAAATTCAAATTCATGATCGATTTCTTTCCCTTGAATAATTCTTCCAAAATCATAAGACTCCGAATCAAAGCGAATTTGTGGAGTTCCTCCATTTGATTTAACTTGAACTACCTCTAAAAGGTTAGGATCGATATCTGATAAGTCTTCTTCTATGGGTGCTTTGACAGCTTGATAACTGACTTCCTCTGAAGTAGGCATTGGTGCATTTGCCGCCGCTTCAGCAGCTTCTCTAAGTGCTAACTTTTCTGCCGCTGCTTTTTCAGCTGCTTCCTTCTTTCTTTTCTCTCTACGTTTTCTTCTTCGTTCTTTACGAGCCTTTTCTTCTTTTTCTTTCTTCTTTTCTGCTTTCAGCGCTTCCGCTGCTGCTTTTTCTTTAGCGATTTTTGCTGCTTCAGCTTCAGCAATTTCTTCTGCAGTAGGAGCCGGTGGAGTTACTTCAGTTATAGCACTAGCAAGTTGTTCATCATCGGCAGATGACAAAGCTCCAGTTTCTACCTTAGGATCTGAAGTACAGGCAAAGGCCAGTAACATCAGAAAAAAAGTACTTAAGAAAAAATAATTATTGTGAATACGCATGTGGATTGGATTATTTGATAGTAAAAAGGCAGCTATTTCTACTAACCTTACTCTTCTTATTGTATTAAGACGTAATATGTTGCAAAAAGACACCTATTAGAAACGTTAATAGAGGAAGGGGCCAATTTATTAGAATTCTTATAGACTATTATGAGTGGTTTAATAAGTCTTCAATACCAGATAATCAACTTATCGAATAATCGAGAAACTTCCTACACTGGTGTCTTCTTTTCCATCACAACGAAATCGTACTCGGTATAACATTACCCCGGAATTAACGGGTTGTCCTTTAAAATTACCATCCCATCGTTCGAATGGATTATCTGTTGCAAAAACCCGTCCACCCCAACGGTCAAATATTTCCATAGAAATAAGGTCCTCTATTGCGTATGGATTACTAATACCATAAGCATCATTAACATTATCTCCATTTGGTGTAAAAGCTGTTGGCATATAAACCAAGTCACAAGGTAAATCATCAGGATTAATGACAGAAATGGTAACGCTATCAATAGCAGCACAAATACCATCATTGAAAAGCGCTGTATAAGTAGTTGTTTGTCCGGGTGTTGCTACTGGATTAGGACTAGTCGGATCGTCTAAATCAGTAGTAGGAGTCCATTGAAAATCTGTCGCACAAGAATTAGTTGTTCGAATATTTACTGAGTTTCCTAAAAAAATAGTGGTGTCTTTAGTTGAAATCCGGTCAGGAGCAAGGTAAAGTTCATCTATTTGATTTTGGTTAAAACTACGTTCGTAAATCTTAATTTCATCTACTAAACCAGAAAAGCGATTATCCACCGCTTCGCTTACACAAGCACCTCCACCCACAGACATAACGGCATTATTTCTCAAGTTTACTCGAGTACGCCTGTAACTTAACCACCTGCGACTGTGTGTCCGAGGCTTTTTGCAGACGTTTTTCAAGATCATCAATCAGGTTTTGTTTTTCGTTTAATTTTTCCTTGTAATGAATTCCGGCCTGACTTTCAGCCTGAGAACGAGC
>CALKJE010000332.1 GCA_937995675.1 uncultured Saprospiraceae bacterium | reverse complement strand
GAGGCTTCCTTTAGGATTAGAGGCGCGGGCGGCAAAATGACACACTTGAGGGAACTGTCCCGAGACTACAACCGGACATTTACTAAACTTAAGTAAACCACTTTTATTTACCTAAAGCTGCTCACAAAGTTTAGTAAACGTCCTAATCCGCACGACCTGTTCCGATGAATATCGGAATCAAAAAATCCGCACATCTACTAATCCGCCTTCAAGGATTCCAACTGCTCAATCATCGGAATAATTTCTAAATCGTATTCTTTTAGTTTCTTTTTTATTCCAAAATAAAAGCCGCCCAACATCAAACCTGAAACGCCTGCATGACTGAGGATTCGAATGGGCATTTCGAAATAATGTAAAGCTTCGATATAAGCTACGTTAATTCCTAATACCAATAGAATGGCATAAATCCACATATCTCTGGAGGTTAATAGAATTCTATTTTTTAGTTTTGAAATTTTATTTTCGATAAAAGCTTTATTGGTAAAATCTTGAGATACTTCTATCGTTGAAAATTTATTTCGGTAAATCATCCATAGTAAATATAACATGGACATAGACATTAAAATGACTCCTCCTAAATAATACATATTTGAAATCGAAGGCATTACGTTGATCAAAAGTAGAATCGTAACAGGGAAAACGATGGTTAAGAAAATTCTTTCCCTACGATGTTTTTTTTCCATTTTATTAAACCCTGCTAGCAAGGCATTGGTATCAATTCCCTTTGCTTTTTTTTGCTGATAGAGTTCTTTCCAATTATTTAAATCATCCTTCATGACTCATTATTTTTTTTAAATTTTTCTTAATACGGTTGACTTTAACACCGATATAATTTGCTTCTAATCCAGTAATTTCTGAAATCTCTTTATAGCTTTTATCTTCCAAAAGCAGCGAGATAATGATTCGGTCAATTTCTTTTAATTTAGAAATCGCGGCGTATAGTTTATTGATTTGTAAATCAATGGACGGGTCATGATCTTCTCTGACAAAATTCAATTGGTCCGGTGGAGCTTCTTGTAATTTTGTGGTAGACCTTTTTCTTCGATTGACAAATAATAAAGCGGTATTGGTGGCCACCCGATAGACCCAAGTTTCGATTTTACTCTCTCCTTTGAATCCATCTAAGTTGCTCCAAATCTTTAGTAATACTTCTTGCAAAAGATCATCTGCATCCGCATTACTGCCCGTGAAGCCCAAGCACAACCGATAAATTTTATCTTTGTTGGCTTGGTAGACTTCTTCGAAATAGGTACGTTTATCTTTTCTCATTAAAGAAATAATTCTAAATTTTTAATAAACCATTCTGGCTGATCGAACATGATAAAATGCTTGGCAGTGTCGGCCATTTTGATCGTACAATTACTCGCTTTGGCAAACTGAGTTTGAAAATTCTTCTCGGTCATCTCTTTGGTAATTCCATAATCCTTACCCGCATACCAGCTTCCAAAAACCAAGACGGGACATTTCACCAAAGCTGCTTCATCGCGTAGATCGGTCGTCATAAGTTCGTACATCGCTTGAGCCATGGTTTTACGATCTGTGTCTATCGACCATTGCGTAATCGCTTCGATATCTTTTTGATTAGTTGCCATTGATGTCATCATCATTTTTTGTTGAGACGCAAAAACATCATCCGGCATAGCTGCTAAACTCGTCTTCATCATCTCCCCTTGCACCTTGGCCATTTCCTCGGTCACCATTGGATTCATCGCCGCGGAATAAAAAGGATAAGAATCAACAATCACTATTTTTTCTAATAAATCTGGTTCCGCGCTAGCAATCGATAGCGCCATAAATCCACCCAAACTATGTCCAATAATGATCGGTTGCTCTTTTAATTCTTCTTTGACATATTCGATAATCTTAGCTTGGATTTTAGGCAAATATGCCGCTCCGAATTCAATCGGTGCTTGGTCTGCAAATCCTGCCAAAGTTAAGACATGGCAAGTATGTTTTTTTGCTAAGACGCTTACCGTCTCCTCCCAAACACTTCCGGAAGATGCCAAACCAGGAATAAAAAGAATCGGTGTTCCTTCGCCTTTAATTTCGACTTTGAAAGGATAGGCGTTTTCGTTTTTTTGTGAAAATAAAGAAATAGCACTGAATAATATAACGGATAGAATGATAAATTTTTTCATGATAAATATTTTAAGAATAAGGTGGTTTAAGAATGATTGCCACGATACCTTTCCCGAACTTGATTCGGGAGGCGCTAAGGCACTAAGGGTTTTTCTTGTGGAAAAGTTTGTGGTAATTTATATTTCTTTAGGACGCTTATTCTGAGTTAAATTTAAGTTGTTTATGAATGTTTTTATAAAAAAATAGTCGCGATATTTTTTAATTACATTCTTTAGATTAAGTAAGGCTTAAAATATTACAGGTTTTGGGATTTTTTTTTGAAAAAATTTTTGGAGGGAGAATATTGAATAAACATTCTTTAGCATTAAGTTGAATGGATAAGGTATTTTTGCAAAAAAAAATCAGTTTTAATCAAGGCTTTTTTTATGAAGTATTTATTTGGGGTTACTATTGTTTGGGCTTTTTCGTTTAGCTTAATTGGCGTATATCTTTCTGGGCATGTGGATGCATGGTTCTCGGTATTGATGCGTATCGGTATCGCTACCATGATATTTTTGCCTTTTTTAAAATTGAAAGAGATCAAAACAAAAACGATTTCCAGTCTGATCGCAGTTGGTGCGGTGCAATTAGGTTTAATGTATTGTTTTTACTTTCAGTCATTTAGATTTCTGACGGTGCCTGAGGTGTTACTTTTTAGTGTATTGACACCCATTTACATTACGTTATTAAATGATCTTTTAAGTAAGCGATTTCATAAAGGACATTTATTGACTGCTTTAATAGCGGTTTTAGGAGCAGCTTATATTCAATACTCAAGCATTAGTGAAAATGTTATGTTAGGTTTTATGATCACACAAGGAGCCAATCTTTGCTTTGCGATTGGTCAAGTTGCTTACAAGTATTTATTGAAATCTACTCCGGAATTAGAAAATATCCCAAAGCATAGTATTTTTGGATTGTTCTTTATTGGAGCGTTTTTAGTAGCACTAATAGCTTTTTTTATTTTTGGATCAACGGAAAAATTGCCAACTACTTCCGTTCAGTGGGGCGTACTCATCTACCTTGGTGCGGTGGCTTCAGGTGCCGGTTATTATTTTTGGAATAAAGGAGTTGTTTTAGTAAATACGGGTTCTTTAGCGATTATGAATAATGCGTTGGTTCCATTAGGACTAATTGTCAATTTGGTGATATGGAATAAAGAGGCAGACCTTATAAAAATTTTAATTGGTGGAAGTCTTATTTTTGCTTCTCTGGCCGTTAATGAATATATGGTGCGGGTTAGGGGTTGGGAATAATTATTTGGATTGAAGAAAGGTCTTCTTTTAATTGAGTTTGGGTATTTTTGCTTCTGGCTTCTGGCTTCTGGGTAAGTATCTCAAAAAAGCGGATTAAGTGTCATTATTTTTTTTATACTTCTGTAATAAATCCAATGGAATGTGGCAATAAGAATGGTCCTCGGGATGCAAGGTTAATCTATTTTGATGTTCTTC
>CALKJE010000331.1 GCA_937995675.1 uncultured Saprospiraceae bacterium | reverse complement strand
TGAAAACTATAAACGTTCTAAGACCAATATGGCAAGCATGAATCCAGAAAAACTTACCCGAATGGTAGAAGGAGGTATGCATCACCAGTATATGCACAACTCGCTACAACTTAATCGTGGAAATGGAAGATTTAGTGAAATTTCTCAGATGGCTGGAATATCAAAAACCGATTGGAGTTGGGCTTGTCTAGTTTCTGACTATGATAACGATGGATTAAAAGATGTTTTTGTAGCCAATGGTTATAAACGGGATGTTTTTGATAAAGATTTTGCAAAAGAAAGTGCAAAAATTATCGCAAAGAATAATGGAAAGATTCCCATCCATGATCTCTATGAAATCATGCCTTCTACCAAACTCAAGAACTACGTTTATAAAAACAATGGAGACCTTACCTTTACCAATGTTAGTGATCAATGGGGGATGGATCAAAAAACTTTTAGTCAAGGTGCTGCCATCGCAGATTTAGATCAAGATGGCGACCTAGATATTATTATGAATAATCTAGATGATCCGGCTATGGTTTACGAAAATAAATCAAGTGGGAATGGCAATAATTTTTTAAAATTAAAACTAAAAGAAAAGTTATTCAACACTGCTGGGCTTGGCGCCAAGGTCACCTTGAAATATAACGGTACCACGCAGTATCAAGAGATGATCACTGTTCGTGGATTTCAGTCAAGTAGTGAGCCTATCATGCATTTTGGATTGGGTGATGTAAGTCAAATTGACGAAGTAGAAGTTGAGTGGTTAGATGGCAAAATTTCTGTTCTAAAAAATGTAAAAACTAACCAGACATTATCTTTAGACTATAAAGAAGCAACAGAACAAAAAGTAGTTTCAACTAGTCCTCAACCACTTTTTGCGGAGCAAACTAAAAAATTGCTCAACAAGCCTTTTGTACATAAAGAAAATAAATTTGACGATTATAAAACGCAGGTTTTACTTCCACATAGACTTTCTCGACTTGGACCATTTACAGCTACTGGAGATGTCAATGGTGATGGACTAGATGATTTCTATATTGGTGGTGCAATGAATCAAGCGGGCGCTTTATATTTACAAACTGCTTCTGGATTTAATCGAAAAAATATCGCTGCATTCGAAAAAGATAAAAGTCAAGAAGATATGGATGCATTGTTTTTCGATGCTGATCAAGATGGAGATTTAGATCTTTATGTAGTGAGTGGTGGAACAGAACTTCCAGCTAAACATGCTTTTTATCACGACCGACTTTATACGAATAATGGAAAAGGTTCTTTTACTAAGTCTTCTAATATTCCGGAAACACTGGCGAGTGGTTCTTGTGTAAAGGCCTTTGATTACGATCAAGATGGCGATCTAGATTTATTTGTCGGAGGACGCGTAATTCCAGATATGTATCCTTACTCTACTCAGACTTATTTATTTAGAAATGATGGTGGAAAATTCGTAGAGGTGGGCGTTCAAACTGCCAGAGATATGGTTTTACAAGGTTTGGTAACCGATGCAGTTTGGACAGATTTTAATAAAGACGGATTATTTGATTTAATTGTTGTTGGTGAATGGATGCCAATCAGGTTTTTCCAAAATCAAAATGGTGGTTTTGTAGAAGTAACCGAACAATACGGTATGAGCCAAACAACAGGCTGGTGGAATGCAATTACTCAAAATGATGTAGACGGTGATGGCGATCTAGATTATATAGTTGGAAATCTAGGTAGCAATTATAAATTTAAGGCATCCCAAGAGAAACCTTTCCACATTTATAGTGCGGATTTTGACGGCAATCGTTCAATGGATATTGTCTTGGCAATTTATGATGGTGACAACGAAGTTCCTGTACGGGGTCGTCAATGCTCTTCAGAACAAATGCCTTTTGTGGCTCAAAAATTCCCAAGTTATAACTCATTTGCAGATGCAAAAGTAGATGATATCTTTGGTGACAATTTAGAAAAGGCGCTACACTACGAAGCTAAGTTATTTGAAAGTGTTATGCTGATTAATAATGGTGGAAAATATCAAATTAAAAAGCTACCCGCAGAGGCGCAATTTTCTTCCGTTAATAGCATCTTGCCCGCAGACTTTAATCAAGATGGTCACACTGATTTATTATTAGGTGGAAATCTCTTTGGATCAGAAGCAGAAACCACCAGAGCCGATGCTTCCATTGGATTATTATTAACCGGAAACGGAAAAGGTGATTTCAAAGCAATGCTTCCAGAAGAAAGTGGTTTTGTTATTCCTCATGATGTTAAGAACATGGAATTAATAAAACTAGGCAAAGGCAAAAAAGCAGCAGTTTTAGTTGCTTCCAATAATGATGCACTTAGAGTATTTACACTGAAAAATGAGCTAGAGATTGTACAATAGTTTTATACTATAAAATTAAAGCGCTTTGATTGTAAAGGTTTACAGTCAAAGCGCTTTTTTATTTTTTAAAAAAGTTATTATCATAAATCCATAAACGCTCGATACAAATCCTTCCAATCTTTTCGATCCTTTACTACGGTCTCTATATACTCTTGCCAAACTACCTTGTCTTGTACGGGATCTTTTACAATCGCTCCTGTAATTCCTGCCGCCAAATCTGCCGCCTTTAAATCTCCATCTCCAAAATGAGCCGCCAAGGATTGACCGGAATTGATCACTGAAATCGCTTCCGCTGTGCTCAGTGTACTTGTCGGAGATTTTAGTTTTGTACGACCATCTTCCGTTTTTCCAGATCGTAATTCTCGAAAGATAGTAACCAGTCTTTGAATCTCTTTAACTGGAGCTGCGGAGGCAGGTAGTTCCAATCGCTCCGCAATTTGATGAACCCTAGTTTTTACAATTTTCACTTCCTCTTCTAAGGTAGCAGGTAATGGCATGACCACCGTATTAAATCGTCTTCGTAAAGCACTGGATAATTCATTGACTCCTTTATCTCGATCATTAGCGGTAGCAATCACATTAAAGCCACGATTGCCTTGAATCTCCATTCCGATCTCCGGAACAGGTAATATTTTTTCAGAAAGAATGGTAATCAGGGTATCTTGAACTTCCGAAGGAATTCGAGTTAGTTCTTCAATTCGCGCAATCTTTCCTTTCTCCATTGCAGTCATCACTGGACTTGCTACCAATGCTTTCTCAGATGGACCTTCCGCGATCAATCGGGCATAATTCCAACCGTACCGCATTGCTTCTTCTGTCAAACCTGCCGTTCCTTGTATCAATAGTTTCGAATCTCCACTGATCGCAGCGGCAAGGTGTTCACTCACCCAAGTTTTTGCTGTTCCTGGAATACCGATCAACATCAGCGCACGATCCGTTGCCAAGGTCGCAACGGCAACCTCCATAATTCGGCGGTTTCCATAGTATTTCGGTTCAATCACGGTTCCATCCTCCAGCGTTCCACCCATCAGGTAGGTAATCACCGCCCAAGGAGAAAGATTCCAATTGGTAGGACGAAAACGATCATCCATTTTTGCGAGTGCTTTTAATTCAGCAGCGTAAGCATCTTCCGCATGCGGACGGAGCGCAGTATTTTTCTTATTTTTAGGCATAAAATATATTTTAAAATCATGGCTAAGTTAACCAGAAAAAACTTTCTAAAGGGGGCAGCCCTCGGAACAATTTCGTTACCCTTTTTAATTAGAGGTTGTGGACCTACCAATATTGCCCAAAATACGTCGTCCGGTCCGAATATTATTACGGATAAAAAATTTCAGTGGAAGCTAGTAACGACTTGGCCTCCTAACTTTCCAGTACTGGGAGAAGGATGTACTTACTTTGCTAATTGGGTTCGAGAAATGTCTGGCGGTCGATTAGACATTAAGGTTTTTGGTGGAGGAGAATTGGTTCCTCCACTTGAAGTTTTTGATGCAGTAAGAACTGGTGCTGCCGATATAGGATCAGGAGCTGCTTACTATTGGGCAGGTAAAATTCCTTCTGCACAATTTTTTGCTTCGGTTCCTTTTGGAATGAATGCCCAGCAGCTTAATGCTTGGATTGATAATGGAGGTGGTCTTCAACTTTGGGAAGCGCTTTATGCTGATTATGGATTGGTTCCGATGTCTGGTGGTAATACAGGAGTACAAATGGGCGGATGGTTTAATCGAGAGATTAATAGTCTTAGTGATTTTAAAGGTTTGAAAATGCGGATGCCGGGATTGGGTGGAAAGGTCTTGAAACGAGCTGGAGGTTCTCCCGTCTTATTAGCTGGTAGTGAATTATATACTGGATTAGAAAAAGGAACCATTGACGCTACAGAGTGGATTGGACCTTATCATGATTATAAAATGGGTTTTCACCAAATTGCTAAATATTATTATTCTCCTGGCTGGCACGAAGCAGGAACGGCATTGGAGATTATTATCAATAAAAATAAAATGGAGGAATTGCCCAAAGATTTACAAGCCATCGTACGTACCGCAGCAGCACGAATGAATTTGTGGACACTCTCTGAATTTGAGGCAAAAAATGGTATTTATTTAGACAAATTAATCAACGAAGAAAAAGTAGATATTCGAAAATTCAATCCTGAAATTTTGAACCAATTAAGAACTTATACGGAAGAGATTACGGAAGAATTAGCTAGCCAAGATGCCTTTAGTAGAAAAGTATATGATGCTTATCAAAAATTCAGACAACAAGCTACTAACTGGAGTAAATTATCCGAGAAGGTGTATTATAATGATTTGCAGATATAAGTACGTGGACAAATAAAACTATAAGTAATGACTGATTTTTTTTGAGTCATATAAATTTGTCCAAGTACTTAGAAGTTATTTAAAATTTAGATAAAACAGGAGCTTGAGCACCACAACACTCCGTATCTAAAACATCTATAAAACCATCTAAATCATTATCAATTCCGTCGGTACAATCTTCTGGAAGACAAGGACCAACTACAGGATTTTGCCAAACATTATTGGTAGGTGTGGTATAAGTAATAGTAGTTATTAATCCATTATTTCCATCAACAGTAGGGACACCTGTACCAGCAATTCCATCAGCGTCTGGATCGTTAATGCCTTCCTCCTCTGTATCAAAACAACCATCCCCATCAGCGTCTAATTCATATGGATCATAAATCCCATCAGGTACTGTTTCGCTATTCGCGATACTATAATTAAGTATATCACTATCAGGTGTAGTTTCTAATCCGTCGAATAATCCATTTGATCCAAACAAACTTGGAGCACCATCAATAACGCCATCATTGTTAGCATCCATTGCACCATGTCCTGCTTCAACTAGATCTAAGATTCCATCATTATCTGAATCTAGATCTAAATGATTTTCTATTCCATCGTTATCAATATCACAACCTTCTAGATCATAGATCAATCTAAATTCATCAACTGTAAAAACACTCCAATTTCCATTATCTGTTTTTAACTGTATGGTCGCAGTTGTTGCCGTCGCAACAAACTCTATACTTATTTGAAACCAGTGCGGATCAAGTGTGGGGTAAACCGAATATACCTCACTAGGATCATAGGCTGGCAGGGTTGATGGAAAATCAGCACTGCTATAATTTACTGGAAAATCAGTTAAAATATCATAAGAATAATAGGGAAATGTAGTTGAAGGATTACCTGAAGGATCGATTTGAGTTCCGGTACTCGTGTACCCTGCTGGTACAGCGCCACCTGAAATTGTACCTATCTCTATGTTTCCTCCATATTGAAAAAGCGTTCCAGCATCAGGATCAATACCTGGAGTGCCATCCTCATCTTTATTATTATCATGATAATTTGGCAATATACCCATCCAGAGTTTTACCGAATATTCTTTACCGATTTCAACTGAAATATCTTGACTTATAGCTTCGCCACTTGTCGAAAAAATACCAAATCCCCCTCCGGCAGGACTTGGAAGAATCATTGCTGGAGACTCTGCATGAGATCTTTCGTTACTACTCAAAATATACTGACCTTCTGTCCAATCAACAGATAAATTTCCTGGACGATTCCATCCTAAGAAATTCAAGGATGTAGCATTATTAGATCCATCTTTATATAAAGAGACACCATCCACGCCTGTTGAGTAGCTTACTGGAGATCCTGGGCCCGGTGGAGTACCCGTATAATTATTAGCTGATTCAAAACTCAACACTGTACCAATTTCAAAAGACAAACACTCATCGCTATCTGGAATTCCATCATTATCATCATCTAAATCACATAAATCAATAATACCATCTCCATCACTATCTGTACCAATTGCACAAATATCAAAAATAAATCCTGCATCCCAAGTATTATCAAAATCTCCATTCCCTAAAGTAAAAACCTCTGAAAAACCTGAAGTATTTAAGTCTGAATCGTTAAGGTCACTAGTTCCTGTGGCTCCTAAACTAGTATAGCTATAAAATGCACTCGGTAATTCAGCTTCAATGAAATAATCAGCAGCGGGTAAATTATCAAAGAAATAGTATCCAGGATTTCCTTTAAGATCTGACTTAGTAACCGTCGTAGCCAAGACTGTCCCAGGGTTAGCATTGTCGTAAAGATTAACTACAATATTGTTTAGTCCAAAGCTATCTACCTCATTTTGGATACCATCTTCATTATCATCCGTCCAGACATAACCTCCTAAGGATGCAGCTGAAGCTGGCCCAATTAATCCAAGATCCCAAGAATAGTCTAACTCAAACCCAGATATATTCGTGATCGGCATTTTTGCAACAATAGAATCATTGTTGATTACAGGGAGTCCATCAGAATCAATCGTAGTGTCTCCCCCTTGATTTGCGGTTGTTATTTGATAGTTTTCTGAATTATAAAAAATAGCATAATAATCTCCTACTGGTAAAAAAGGAAATAAATAATATCCTCCATCAGCAGTTACTGTAAAATTAACAAAGGTATCTTGCAAAATATTTTGAACACCATCTCCATTATCTTTATAAAGGTCCACTTTGATATTATCAATCCCCAATTCACTACCATCTTGTATTCCATTTCCATTCGCATCATTCCAAACAAAGTCTCCATAAACTCCTGGAATTTGTTCATTAACTTCCATTCCAACCTTGATCGGTTCTCCAGGCGGTAAGGTTGTCCCATTATCTGCACGACTTG
>CALKJE010000330.1 GCA_937995675.1 uncultured Saprospiraceae bacterium | reverse complement strand
AAGGGGCAAAGTGAAAAATACGAAGCGAAAAAGGGAATTAAGGAAGAGAGAGAAAAAAACAAAGATAAAAAGAAAGAAAAATAAAAAAGCCAGGGAAAGTGATGTAAGTTGACTTCTGGTCATTATCGTAGTTAATTTAGTAGGAATTCTTAGCATTTTTCCCACAAAATTTAATCCAAATACTTGTTGAAGTAGCTAGATAATAAAGTTATTTGAACTACTTATGACAAAAAAAATAAATATAAGCGTATTTCTGTTTGAAAACAACAAAATCAGCCTTTCTTCTCCTCATTTTCCTAGAATAACGTACTTTTATATTGAAGTTGTTTAACAACTTCATTTACTACGGGCCACTCTGTCGCGGTTTCGGCTTCGGTCGAAAATGAGGAAAGTCCGGACAACGTAGCGTACCACACCATCTAACGGATGGGATATGGCCGGTTTTCGGATCGGTCATGGACAGCAAGTGTCGCAGAAAATAACCGCTGAACTTCGGTTTAGTAAGGGTGAAAATGTGCGGTAAGAGCGCACGACCGGAACGGGTAACCGCTCCGGTGGATAAACCTTGTGGGTTGAAATGCCACATACATCTCGATTGGATCATTTGTTCTTCAGAGTAAATGTCCAGCGAAGTTACGCGCTTGGTTTGCTTCGGCAAGTCGGGAGGGGTAGGCAGCTAGAGGCTTTGCGTGAGCAACGTCCCAGATAAATGACAGAGCTTTTTTGATTTCGATCAGAATTGACAAAATCCGGCTTATCGGCCCGTAGTAATTTTTTTAATCTTGTCTGCAATTGCTTTTAATGAAGTTTTTAAACAATTTTAATAATTAGTTTTTGCTTCTTGTATTTCCCAGCCCCTCTTTTATTAATTTTTTTTATCAAAAAAAATATGATGTACCGTCAATTATTTCTATGTTTTATTCTCTGTCTTATTAGTAGTTTTTCTTTAGAAGGACAGAGTGGTTGTACCGATCCGCAAGCGATTAATTTTGATATAATGGCGACGGAAAATGATGGTTCTTGCCTTTATGGTGCTACGCAATATCAGATGGAACAACGAGCAACTTTACCAGGTGAATTGGTAGAAGCTTCTGGATTAGCTTATTTAGATGGACAACTTTGGTCACATAATGATGCTGGGAATCTTAGCGAAATTTATCGGATTGATTCGTTGACTGGTGAAGTCCTTCAGACGGTTTTAGTGGGAGGTTTTGAAAACGAAGATTGGGAAGATATGGCACAAAATGATACGCATCTTTTTATCGGAGATTTTGGGAATAATACAGGAGATCGAATGGATCTTCGAATAGGACAAATTGATAGAAGTAATTTAGGTAATCTGATTGTTAGTACGCAAATAATTAATTTCTCTTATAGTGATCAAACGGATTTTACAGAACTATTAAATGCAAATGATTATGATTGTGAAGCGTTCTTTTTTTATCAAGATTCACTTCATCTTTTTACCAAAAACTGGGTGGACGAACAGACTCGACATTATACCTTACCAGCAACACCTGGAACGCACGTAGCGCAGTTGCGTGAGACTTTTGATACACAGGGTTTAGTTACCGGAGCGGCCATTGATGAACAAAATGGAACGATCTCTTTACTAGGTTATACGCCAAGTGGGGTGAATTTTATGTGGTTGTTATATGACTATCAACCAAACCATTTTTTTTCTGGAAATATTCGAAAAATAAACTTAGGAACTGGTTTAACGAATAGTCAGACGGAAGGTATTATTTTTACTGAAAATGGCTCAGGCTTTGTCGTTTCAGAAAATTTTAATTTCCTACCTCCAAGATTATTGGCCTTTAATACAAAACAATGGATTGGAGATATTACGACTTCTTTGGAGGAGCCAAGGTTCTTAGAAACAGCGCTTGATTTAAAAATATCTCCAATGCCATTTGGTGATCAAATTAGGTTGGCATGGAAGGCAGATTATTTAGAAAATGGCGTGGTCGAAATTTTTGATTTATTAGGAAATAGTGTTTTTAGAAAACAATTAAATAATTTCGAAGATCAACTTTTAGTGAATACTTCTCATCTTCCTAAAGGACCTTATTTTGCTAAAATTAGTAATGAGAAAGGAGTGGTTTCTAAGGTTATTTTAAAACAATAGAAATCATGCTTTAGTCAAAGAAGTTGTTTAAAAACTCCAAAATTGTCTTCGAACTGATTAAATTATTCAACTCATCGCCTTTTTTCTCGTTAATAGCGCGGCTATTAACGAGAAAAAGAGGCTCGATTTGAACAATTTTCTCTAGTTCTCGCCTGCTTTTCGAATTCTTAAACAACTTCAAATAAAAAATCCCATCTCGGTATCAGCCAAGATGGGATTTTTATGTAATGTTTTATCTATCCTAAAATAGCTAAATCATTTTTATTTTCTGATTACTCTTCTTCAAGTTCACCACCGGCGAAGTCAAACAATAAAGAGAATCGTAACGTATTATCAAGTGGATTACGTTGATTGGTTGTTGGTACGAGGTAAGAAAAGTTCAAACCAAAAACATTGTATTTCAATCCTAAACCTACCGTAAAAAACTTTCGATTTCCTTTAGTAGCATGTTCTGTATAATATCCAGCTCTTACAGCAAACTGTTGGTCATACCAGTATTCCAAACCAATAGAATAAGAAAGCTCTCTTAGTTCCTCTGAAAAGCCACCAGGTGCATCACCAAAAGATCCAAGTACACCACTAAACATAGATTGCTCACGGTAATCAGGAATACCTGATTCCCCTGATTGATCACAAGAATTTGGCTCACCAGGACCATTCTCATTAAGACATGGAGTAGGAACCAATAACTTATTGATGTCCGTAGTAATCGTTAGTGCGTTAAACTCATCAAAATTGAATTCCCAGGCAGCACCAATACCAAGGTTAGCAGGAATAAAATCTTTATTGATCGAGTTGGTATAGGAAATTTTAGTTCCTAAGTTTGAAACCGCTGCTCCAACTCTTAGGTTAGACTCTTTGGCTGTAAACTTAATCGGCGTTTCGTAGGTCAGTGAAAAGTCCGCACCTCCAGCGATACCAGGCTTAATCTCTACACCATTGACCAACTGACCGGCAGCAAGGTTTGAGAAAATAAACTTAGGAGCGACGGCAACTGATAATTTTTCAGATAATTTTCTGGAATAAGCCAATGATACTTCAAATTCGTTTGGATTACCAGTTCCAAGGCTAGTACCTTGGTTATCTGTAAAGTTGATTTCTCCAAGAGAGAAATAACGTAAAGAAACACCAAGTGCTTGTAGATCACCGAATTTCTTGTAGCCAGATAGGTAGGCCATATAAACATCTTGTAGACCTAATGCCTTTAACCAAGGAGTGTAGGTAACAGAAACGGCCATATCTTGCTCTGCCGTAACTAGCTTAGAAGCATTAAAGTGCATAGAGTTGGCATCGGCGGAGGTAGCAATACCTGCATCTCCTAATGCACCCGCTCGAGCATCTGGAATAATTCTTAAGAAAGGAACAGCCGTAATCAGTGTATTTACACAAGGACCACCACCGGGTGCCTCAAATGCACCTGAATCGGCGTTGAATTCACAACCAAAGCCTGACTGGGCATTAAGGTTAGTTAAAGCTGCCACAAGGACTAGCATAGCAAAAAGTAAATGTATCTTTAATCTATTCATGATTTTTATTCAGGTTTCAAAAAAGAATTGCAAATATAAGGTAAGTTCTGAAGATTTGTAAAAAATATTAAATGTGAACAGCAGGCATTTCAACCCAGTGTTCACATTTATTAACATAATTTTAAGACTTTTATTTCAAAGCAAGCTCTTTTTTTTAGAAAAATACTACCTAAGTATCACTAATTTCTCAAAATCGCTTTCTGTACGGATATCTTCATCTTTAGCATTGGTACCTTTTACTTTGATTTTATAAAGGTAAACACCTCTTGCCAAACGGTCGCCATAGTCATCTTTGCCATCCCAATTGACATCTGTTACTCTGAATCCATCTGCATAAGTATCTTTTTCAATAGTTTTTACCAGTTTACCAGAAACAGAGAAAATTTGAACCAAAATTTGTAGATCTTGGCCACTCAGCTGGTGCTCAAACTGGAAATTGGTATTTGTGGTAAAAGGATTTGGATAATTTAATACATGTTTTAGTACTGATTCTTCACTATTAAATACCAAAAATTCGGTACCACCTTCACCTGAGTTATTAGAAGTATCCCAGGCTTTAACGTTTATTCGGTGTAATCCTTCTGGAATATCGAATAATGGGAAACGTACAGTACCTTTCGAGTAGTCGTCTAATTCAGCAGTATAGAAGTCATTTAAAACATAAGTATCTTGTGTATTATCATCCAAGACTGCTGTTAAGTCATGACCAATACTGATTCCCCCAATATTGATTCCATTATCATCTGAAAGATTTACTAATAAAACAGGATTCGGGCTGGTCGTTCCACCTGAAACGAAATCTTCAGAATCCATAAAAACCTCTACGATAGGACCTTGATCATCTACAATCGCATTAGGACTTGTTCCACCAATCACAATTCCATTGTAAAAACCATTTGCATCTCGTACACCATCTTCCGCATAGTAACTTATTTTTCCAAGTCCATAGTTATAATCAATATCTTTAGGAACAATAAATTCGAAGGAGAATAGACCATTAGTTACTGTAGCGGCTCCTTTGAAAAGAATATTTTGACGAAGCTCAAAATCTTTTACCTCATTTCCAGCTTGTCCAAAAGTTTGCAGCTGAGATATTTTATCATAAATGGTTGGATACACTCGACCATTAAAATCAGTCATTACATTACCATCGTTATCATATACAAAACCAGAGATCGTTACTTTTTCTAATGCTCTTAAGGTATCTGACGTCGTAGAGGTTCCGATATCTCGGCCATTGATGGCTGTGGTTCCAACATTAAATTCTGGAATCGCTAATCGTTGAGCTGGATCTCCTAGTAGGGTGAATTTTCGGTTGTTAGTGGATCCAACGCCATTCGTGTTTTTAGACACTCTTAAAATTTCTCCTAACGGTAATCCAGCACCATCACTGGTGTCAAATATATTGTCAAAAACACTTTTAGTTAACTGAAAATTATTGGTAGAAAAAACGGCTCTCACGGTGGTGAATAATGCAATAGCCCCACCATCTGGTTTCATCAGCGCAACCTCTGCACCAGGGAAATCTGTATGATCATCATATCCACCAAAAGTACAGGTAGCAGTTATGATCAATGGCAAACGTTCGGCGTTTCTCCAGCTTTCAATATCTTCAACTTGAAGTACTCTTTCTTGTGCCCAACCTGTTGGTCCACCATGCCCTAAATAATTGGTAACCAATGAACCTTGAAAAGCGTTTCGATTTAAGGCTTGGTTGGCTTGAGGAAATCGAATTCCTCCTGAAGTAGTTACCCGTTGGAAAGCATCAAAAAGAATTTTATTTACATTAAAATATTCATGTCGTTGAATAGTTGTATCGGCAATCTCATTGGCTTGATTGGTATGTCGATTTGTATCTCCATCATCACCTACAAAGAGTAATTGGTTTCGCCAGTCTCGAAGTCGTTTCGGATCGGTGTCGTAAAAAATAACTTTATCGACAAATTTGTCTGCACCGAAAGCATCTCTGGCTGGTATTCTTCCTACGGCAATATCTACTGCGCCGTCAAGTCCATCTCCATCATCTTCAGAAACTAATGCAAAATAATCATCTGCCGGAAATCCAAAAATAGGATTAAGGTGTGTATCCGTTTGGTAAACTGGGATGAAATTATCTAGGTTAGGTGTGTTGGTAATATTTCTATAATCGTAAGAACCATCTCCAAAAAGTAATAGATATTTAAAGTTTTCGTCTCGATCATGGAGCATGCGTACAAAGTCTCTGACCGCTGTAGGATCTTGTTTTCCAGAAGAGAATTCATTGTATATCTCATCGATAAGTACCGTTACTACTTCTAAGTTACTGTGTTGACGGCGGTGGTTGGCTAATCTTTGAGTAGCCGCTTCAAATTCTGGATGGTAAACAATTACCATATCCGCTCTTTGTATCGCGTGGATATTTTGGTTGGAAACCATACCTATTGCTTCGGCAGATAAAAACCCTTCTTCTTGGTCAAAAGCGATAAATGTTCTAATTGGATTACTGGGAATAATATCTACTCCAAAACTAAAAGTACTACCAGAAGAAGTTCCTTTTTGAATGCGAGGACGTAATGGATCTGTGATGTCCCAAATTTGATGATTGGCATTGATGCCTTGTACTTGATATCTTGCGTTTGTGTAATCTCTTACTTTGATATCTCGAAAATCCATCTGACTACCTACCATGATTAAGTTCCTTGTAACATTGACTTGCACATAATCTAAAAATGCTTCGTTAATTTGAGTGGCATCGGGAGGATTGGTTATTTGTATGACGAGATTATCTTGCGTTGCTTGGAATTTTTTGTTGATATTTTTGCTTCGCGCAAATTGTGTTTCTGCTTCATCTAAACTTACTCCAACGGCATTGGAACTTCGGAAAGTTTCACCTCCTGCAATCACATTATAAAATGACGAACTTGCAGATCGTAAGGCCATGTGTACACTGACATCTGCCTCACCAGATACAATGTTAGGGAAGTTGAAATTATAATTTTTTTCACGTGCAGAAGAACTGAATCGGTCACCATACCAAGTCTTTCCAGTACCATGACCACCACGAGCCAGACTACCTAAAAGATTTATTTGATCTTCTTCATAACGACCAAAATCATTAAAAGTCGTTACGGTATAATCGGTTGCGTTAATCGAATTTTGCTCAGCCATTCTTTGTCCATTACCACTATTTACTTTTATAAAATAATAACTACGAGTATCGTATGGATTTTGAGGACGATCATAACGATCATAAGTATCATTAAACTGCCATTTGTTAGGACCTTCTCCATAGAATAAAATATAGTCTCCATCATCAAATGAATTATCTCCACCATCAATTACTTGGATATGATTTTCTACTAGGTCATCTTCGCGAAAAGAGATTACGGCTTCTGGAAGAAAACCGCCACCATTACCAAACACTTGAATTTGATCCGCATCAATATTATCTACATCAATATTTAAATCGTTTTTTAGGAAATTATAGTCCAGTTTATATACGCCATCTTCTGCCACTGCAAATTTATAAACGAGCCCATCCTTAAGTATTGAATTTAAGGTGTTGGGTGGCGGAGGAGGAAATCCAGCCGTACTCTGTAAGGAAACATCTAATCCAAAACTAACCAAGCGTTCAAAGCGACCATCTGCCGTCTTACGAATGGGAAGTAATTGTACCGTACCAAAATACTCTTTTCGATCTCTGACGATAGCACTTACCAAATCAATATCTTCTGAAACAACTAAATTAGCCTCTGCTTCTGTCAATTGATCAAATGGTTCGTAAATGGTATTGTTAACGATTGGAGTCAGTACTCCTTGTCCTGGCACCGAAAAACGGAAATTGAGGACAGGTAAAGTTGGATTGGTAGGGTGTTGTGCAGAGCCTTCAAATATCCAAAATTTCTTTTCGCTTATTCCTAAAGGATTGTAAATTTCTGGAGTCGCGGACCAATTCAGTTCTTTTTTTACTTTAAAAACTGAATTTTGAGCAGACAACTGACAAAACATGATTGTCAAGAAAATAAATAGGCTAAATCTGATTTTCATAATTGAGGTAATATTACATTTGTAGATACAGGTGAAGAGT
The DNA here is from genome assembly GCA_937995675.1 of uncultured Saprospiraceae bacterium. Classification (GTDB taxonomy): domain Bacteria; phylum Bacteroidota; class Bacteroidia; order Chitinophagales; family Saprospiraceae; genus JALZUU01. The sequence continues at coordinate 640 of CALKJE010000330.1, read as the reverse complement.
TTGTCCAAATTTTCATAATTCTGCGAAATTTGCCAATTAATGGAAGTTTCGACAAGCTCTTAATCAAGACAAAAAGGTAGTTTTTAGTTTACAAACTAAAAACTGTTATCAAAACGTTAATACCTTGCTACTATTGCACGTATATAACGCTATATTGAGCAGTATTTCATATTTTAACAAACTTAAATCCTTTATCTGTTCACTGATAATTCAAAATAAGTAAATGCGCAGACAAATCCTGATATTAATAGTGTTTTTAATCGGTAGTAATGTCGTCTATGGACAAGATCCGGTATTTAGCCAGTATTATGCGGCACCACTACAATTAAATCCTGCCTTTGCTGGTACTGGTTACGCACCTCAAGTATCAATTAATTATCGGAATCAATGGCCTACACTTAATGCATATGTTACTTATGCAGCTGCTTATGATCAATTTATAGGTCATTTAAATAGCGGATTTGGCTTTATGGTTCAAACAGATGATGCAGGAGAAGGATTAATAAAAACCACTAAAGTAGCTGGATTTTATTCATATCGGTTGCAAATCAATCAACAATGGTATGCGAAATTAGGTGCAGAGGTAGCTTGGGTTCAAGGACGATATAATTGGAATGCATTTGAATTCGGTGATCAACTC
>CALKJE010000329.1 GCA_937995675.1 uncultured Saprospiraceae bacterium | reverse complement strand
GACATCATCGGTGTATCGGTAGAAAACCAAACCAATCCAGGTTCGGTAGACTGGCTACTAGGTCAAGAGATTTCTTCTCAAGGAGATTATTTTAGGAATATGGCCAACCCAAAACAAAAAGGAATGGCCGATACTTATAATGGCACTCACTGGTCTCCTTCCACCAATGGCGTACATAAAAATAGTTCGATTGGAAACTATTGGTTTTATTTGTTGGTAGCAGGCGGAAGTGGAACCAACGATTTTAATTATGATTATACCGTAGAAGGAATCGGTTGGGAAAAGGCTACTCAAATTGCACATCAAACTTGGGCCAATTATTTAAATCCTGCTAGTGATTATCGGGACTGTGCGATTCTTTCGATGATAGCTACAAAAAACCTGTATGGTGAATGTAGTGAAGAAACAAGACAAGTTCAGCATGCTTGGGCAGCCGTAGGAATAAATTCCAATGAAATATCTGCTCAGATATTTGCTACAGATAACTTTTTCTGCGAATTACCAGCCGAGGTCGTATTTTCTACCAACGCACCAGTAGAAAATGCTTTGTGGGATTTCGGAGATGGGAATCAGTCTACTGAAATTTCACCAACTCATACTTATACCCAAAACGGAATTTATACGGTATCACTAACTGTTCCTGGTTGTTTAAACGAAGATATAATAATTATAGAAAACGATTATATTACTGTTAATGACCAGTCCACTGCTTGTGATACGATTTTGATGTATGATAATTTAAATGGCTACGAAACGGGTTGCACTGGGTGGTTAATGGACGATGGTGGAGAAGATGATTATGATAATAATGTTTACTCAACCGTGGTAATTGAATCTCCATCTGCGGAAGGATATCTAATAAGTTTTGATTTTTTTGAAGTAGCCTTTGGTGACTTTTTGAGTGTGTATGGATTTGATGGAAATAATTTTTATTTCATAGACTCTTTTCATGAAGCTCAGCCTGGTGAAATTTTAGAGATTCAAAGCAGCAAAATCAAATTTATTTGGAACACCAATTCTTTTAATCTAGGAAGTAGTGGATTTGTGGTATCTTGGCAATGTTTAAGCGCCGAAATCCCCGTTGCTGATTTTTCCGTTCAAGATTCTATTAGTTGTAATGGAGTCCATCAACTTTTCGATGAAAGCTCCAGAGTCCCTACTAGCTGGACCTGGTATTTAAATGACTCTATTATCTCGACGGAACAAAATCCCATCATCACTGTTCCTCTTGGAACACACGATATTTCTATGATCGCCTGTAATGATCTTGGATGTGATACCAGTTCGATGGCCAATATAATTACCCACAATCCCGACCGAGAAGTTTGTCAGGTAATACAGATGACAGATAGTCTTTATGAAATTACGGAATGGTGTACAGGTACGCTGTTTGACCATGGAGGACCAGATCAAAATTATATAGGTTCTTCCAATGCCACAGTAGACATTGCAGTTCTAGGAAGTCAAGGATATATTATTGATTTTGTCTCATTCTCTACTAGAATAAATTACCACTATCTAGAGATTCTGGTAGATAATGGAAATGGATTTGAGCTTTACCAAACCTACCATGGCAGTAAAGCCCCCTTTAGCATTCAAGTACCTGGCGAGAGAATAAGATTCAACTGGAATGCCCCTGTTGCTGGCAACTATCCCGGCTTCGAAATCAAGTGGACCTGTTTCAATTCAGAACCTCCCATTGCTGATTTTTCTGAAACAGCTGATATTGCTTGCAGTAATTTTATCCAATTACAGGACAAAAGTCTTTTTTTCCCAACCCAATGGACTTGGTTCCTGGATGGTGATAGTGTATCCAATGAGCAGCATCCGGTTATTGATTTAGGAGAACCGGGTACTTATGATTTAGGATTAATCAGTTGTAATGAATTTGGTTGCGACACCTTAAATATACCAGACTATTTAGTTTATGATAATACCTTATTTGAATGTGCATATTTTAACCTCCGTAATAATGTTGAATTATATTCATCTGCCTGCGTTGCTCAATTTAGAGACGATGGAGGACAAGGCTCATACGGCAACAATGTAAATGCTTCTTTAGAAATAGCTGCTCCTAGTCAGATGGGCTACCAACTCAATTTTAATAGTTTTTACAGCAGACCAGAAGACACGCTGTTTTTATATATTGCCCAAAACAATGAATTTGAACTCTATGAAACCTACGCAGGCAATTTAGGTGGCTTCTCTAGAACAATTGAGGCCAGCAAATTAAAATTTATCTGGCAGACCTCTTCTAATAACAATTATCCTGGTTTTTTGATTGGTTGGGATTGTATGGAACCAGAAGTACCAACCGCAGAATTTTACAGAAATAGTTATTCCACTTGTGATAGCCTGATTTCCCTTAATGATGGTAGCGAAGGTGATCCTACCAGTTGGGTCTGGATGCTAGATGAGACGATTGTTTCTACGGAAGCTCAGCCAGAATTTATCATCCAACCCGGCACTTATGATCTCACGTTAATCGCTTGTAATGCCC
>CALKJE010000328.1 GCA_937995675.1 uncultured Saprospiraceae bacterium | reverse complement strand
AGGATGCGGTAGATAAAACTCCCGCATCCTTAATTATTGATTTTTATTAGCTTGCAAATCCGCTTTCGCAGTTCACTCATTTAATGCATTGTCATGCATATCCTACGGGATCATTCGATCATAAATCAAACTTAATCCCCTGCGCCAACGGCAACTCAGTGCTATAATTAATCGTATTCGTTTGACGACGCATGTATGCTTTCCAAGCATCCGATCCACTTTCACGACCACCACCTGTCTCTTTTTCACCACCAAAAGCACCACCGATTTCGGCACCACTGGTTCCGATATTTACGTTGGCAATTCCGCAATCAGAACCTCCGGCAGAAAGGAATAATTCCGCTTCTCGTACGCTATCTGTCATGATCGCAGAAGACAATCCTTGTGGTACATCATTTTGCATAGCAATCGCTTCATCCAATGTTTTATATTTGATTAAATACAAAATTGGAGCAAACGTTTCGTGTTGTACTACTTCGTAATTGTTCTTTGCTTCGGCAATACAAGGCTTTACGTAACAACCGCTACCGTAACCACGGCCTTTTAAAACACCACCAGGTACCAACATCTTTCCACCTTCTTTTTTCAATCTTTCGATAGAATTTAAGTAGTTCTCTACGGCATCTTTATCGATCAGCGGTCCAACGTGATTTTTAGCATTTAAAGGATCACCAATCTTCAGTTGCTTATACGCTTTTGTTAAAGCCTTTTTTACATTATTGTAAACACTTTCGTGAACAATTAATCGACGCGTAGTCGTACAACGTTGTCCACAAGTACCTACTGCACCAAATAACGCTCCGGTCAATACTAGATCCATATTTGCTTTTGGTGTAACGATGATGGCATTATTACCACCGAGTTCCAACAATGTTTTACCAAGTCGAGCACCAACGGTAGCAGCAACGATCTTACCCATTCGCGTACTTCCGGTCGCACTTACTAAGGCTACTTGCTTATCGGTCGTCATATATTCTCCCACCTGATAATCGCCGTTGATCAAACAACTTACACCTTCAGGAACTTTATTTGCTTTGAGTACTTTGTGTAAAATATTTTGACATGCAACTGCACATAAAGGGGTCTTTTCAGAAGGTTTCCAAACACAAACATCTCCACAAACCATGGCGATCATAGAGTTCCATGCCCAAACTGCTACTGGAAAATTAAAAGCGGAAATAATCCCAACAATACCTAGTGGGTGCCATTGCTCGTACATCCGGTGCGATGGACGTTCAGAGTGCATCGATAAACCGTAGAGTTGTCGAGATAATCCTACTGCGAAGTCGCAGATATCTATCATCTCCTGTACCTCACCGAGTCCTTCTTGTAGACTCTTACCCATTTCGTAAGAAACCAGTTGTCCTAGTTCTTGCTTTTTTTCACGAAGTGCATTACCATATTGTCGTACGACTTCACCTCGTTTTGGAGCAGGAATTGTTCGCCAAGTAGTAAATGCCTTTTGTGAGGTTCGAATCACCTTATTGTATTCAGCTTTAGAGGTGATACTCACACTTCCGATATACTTTCCATCAACAGGAGAATAAGATTCGATATACTTTTTAGAACCTGCAGAAGACTTTAGTCCGGTGCTGGTTCCATTATTTTTTTGTTTAAGTCCTAATTTTTTTAGAAAACTCTTTTTCATGTAAAATGGGTTTTATTTAATTATAGCGATTTGGTTAAAATTTTCAGAAGCACAAAGGTATTAAAAACTTTCTTACGTTTACTTGATTGGTTTTGTTCCTAAAAAATCTTGACTAAATGAAAAAAGCACTTGCTACCGAAGTAACAAGTGCAATTGTTTGGGTTATTGTATTTTTAAAGTTTTAGCCATTTTTACGGAAACGACCTAAAAAGTCTTCCATTGCTTTACCAGCAGCTTCACGTCCACCCAATCCGAAAGAAAGTGCGAAAGCAACTGCGATAGAACCTAATGTCAATCCGAAAGCAAGATTTACGATATCATCTGCAATACCCATAGTAGATAGTGCGATAGCTCCGAAGATTCCTAAGATGGCAAATCTAGATACAGAAGCCAACCATTCGTTGTCTTTATTAGCTGCCATTACCGTGTGTACTTTATTAGCGATAAATGCACCGATTGCCATTACGAATAAACCGAATAAGATACGACCTGTTACTTCGAAAATATCTTCTAGGATATTAGAAATAGAAGCCATTTCTAATTTGTCTGCTGCAGAAAGAATACCTGCAAACATGATAAAGAAGAAAGCGATGTTACCAACAAATTTAGAAGCAGGAGTAGCACCAATCATACTGTTGAACCCCATTTTGTTAGAAAGATCATCTACTCCTAAGTTACGTAGTAATTCAGTTAAGAAGCCTACTACAAATTTTCCAACTACATAAAATACACCTAAGATGATACCTGCAGCAATGATTTTAGGAATTGCCGCCATCATGCTGTTTAGCATATTGGTAGCAGGACCACTGATTGCTTTCATGTTTAACTGATCCAAAGAAATGATAAGGATTGGAACAAAAACAAATACAAATACTAACTGCTTAACTAGTTTTGTTAAAGCTACTGGGTCTTTCCAGCCCATTTTTTCAGATAAAGTTTCGATTCGTCCAGCAATAAAACCAGTTGCTTCAGAAGCGATCGTTGCAATGATATAACCAGCAAAACCGATAATACCTGCAGCGATGATATTTGGAATATAACCAAAGAATTTACTTAACATGTCTTTGAGTGGCTCTAAAACATTGTTTACACCCAACATATCCAATACTAAGAGTAGTACAAATAATAGTACTAAGTAGTATACTAATTTTCCGATCAACTGATCGATTCGGAAACTAACGTTCATTTTTTGTCCAAGTCGCTCGTCAATACTTGTCTTTTTTAGTAGTCCAACAGCAAGGCGCTTAAAGATTCCTGCTACGAGAAAACCAATCAATAAAATAATTAATGCACCAAAGACACTTGGAAGGGAGCCTCCGACGCTAGAGGATAGGGTATCGAATAATCCTGTTAAATACTCCATAGTAAAGTAAGTTTAAATTTAATTTAAGGTTAAAAATTGAAAAAATAAAATATAGTATCAGTCCCCTCCTTTACAAGGAAGCGAAATGGATAAAATCAACAAAAGTATCAGTAGCTTAAAAGGGCTTTTCTTTAGAAGAAAAGAGTTAATCTCATTCTGTTTGCTCTTTAGATGCAAAAACTTACAATAAGTAACGTTTTTTTTAACTTTTTTTTAAAACTTAATAATACAATATGCAGTTTAAAAAATATGAAACGTAAAAATTTAGGTCCAATTTTGCTTTTTGACGGTGTTTGCAATCTTTGTAATGGGTTCGTAAAAGAGGTAATTACACGGGATCCAAAAGGTGTTGTTCGCTATGCCTCTTTACAATCTACCGCGGGTCAGCAGCTACTTGCTAATATGGGGTTAAATGATTTTTCAATGGATACGGTCGTTCTAATCGAAGGAAAAGAGATGTTTGTGAAATCAGATGTGGCTTTGCGCCTTTTCCGACATTTAGGTGGCGGATGGTCTTATTTGTATTATCTTTCTATTATTCCAAAATTTATAAGAGATACGGTTTACGATTTAATTGCACGCAATCGCTATCGATGGTTTGGCAAGAAGGAGGTTTGTATGTTACCAAGACCAGAATGGGAAGATCGATTTCTATAGAATAAATCAAGGTTTTAAAATAGGTTTACCACATAGGTCAATATCATTCAACTCTTTTATGGCTTTTTTGCTTCTTGCCCTCTTCTATCGCGGTCGAGTGAAGCAAATAGCCAGAAGCAAGTGGCAAATAGCATTTCCCATACTCGGATAAATCTTCTAGGATTCTAGTTAAATTTCAACTACTGATTTATATAAATCCTTTAAAAATAAAAAGGCGAATTAAATAGGGCGAATTGTTGATTTAAAAAAATAGAGAAGAGTAATCCTAATAATAAGAGCCAGAATTTTCTTTCCAAGAAGATTCTTTTCTTTTTTTCTAAGCCAAGATAAGTAAGGTAGGCTACAAATATAGAGTTTGTAAAGTAGAGCGTCAGCATGTTTGAATATTGGGGTATTACTATTGAAGTTGTTTAAAAATCGATTCGTCAACAAGACGAGAATTATTTAAAAATAGTTGCACCCGCTAAGGAATAAAAAATAAATAACTTGATCCAATTGGGTGCATCTTCTAGGCCTATTCTTTCCCGACATTCGTCGGGACAAGCTGTTATTTTTATCAGCCAGCCAACAAGGATGTCTTCAAAAAATGCCTTGACTAAGCCTAGAATATTTTCCCACTTGGGCTAACTTATTTAATTTTTATTCCTAACGTTTAAATTCGTTAATACTTGTAGAAATGCTTAAATGATGGACTCCGCCTGCTAGATGATAGATAGCGCGACCATATTCTATTCTAAATTTACTCACTTTCATTCCTACTCCAAACGAAAAGCCAGCCAAGCTACGAAACTCTGCCACCTTTAACTCTGCTCTACGCTGATGGTTATATCCGACTCGAACTCGAAAATTTTCTTTTTTCCCAAATAAAAATTCTCCACCAAAAGATAGATGTCGAAAAAAATTATCCAAGTTTACGGCAAACCAACCACGCTCTGTTGATTCAACATCTCCAAGTAACGGTCCCTCATCCACCACGTTAGGATCATCGTAAAGAATATTCCACTGATCCAAGTTTCGATAATTAACGGTCAATCTAAAAGGCAAATATTTTAATTTTTGGGCAATTCCAAAATTGATTTCAAAAGGCAGCTTTTCTCGATTACCTTCTCGATAAGAACTAAGTGTCAGCCCAGCATTACGGACGACCAATGCTGCTGAAAAATTACTACTCGTATCTCTATAATAGGCACCAAAATCCAAAGCCAGTCCTGTCGAATTATAAGACTCCAATTGAGAGGTAATAAATTTCAAGTTAGCACCTACTGCGAGGTTTTCATAAAGTTGACGAGAAGTACCTATATTGATGGCATATTCTGCAGCCTTAAATTCTCCTAAGTTTTGTTCGAATTCATCTGTCTGTTCAAAACTACCATAGTCAATAAATTGAATACCTCCATGAAAGGTCATATCTAGTTTATCAATGTGTTGCGCGTAGGCTGCATAACCAGAGCCAATATCCGCAGCATAAAAATTATAGTTAAAAGAAAGTTGCTTATCCATTTGCTGGTTAAGCAAGGCAGGGTTCCGGTAAGCAGAGGCTAGATCACTATCTCGTACGGCTAATAATTGTCCTCCCAATGCAGTAATTCTTGCAGAGGGTGAAAGATTTAGAAATTCAAAAACACGTTGTCCTCCTAATCTTTGAGCATGGGTTGTTAGTACCAGTCCTAGAAAAAGAAATATTAGTAAAAACTGCTTCATTCGTTTATTATATTTTTTTCGTACTCACGTCTCCATCTGTCCGCGTCCAACTGGTACGGCATACTCCTTTTTCACAATTCATCTTTTTGATGATATCACCATTTTCATCGAATAATTCCAACGGGCCGTGCTCGCTATGATTTCCGCTATAGTAGCTGCCCTTCGCTTTTAAATTACCATTTGGATGATATTCTATAAAGGGACCATTTTCCACATTATCTTTAAATGCTACGACTTCTTTAAGTTGTCCATCTTCGTAATAGCCTTTCGCTTCTCCTACTAAAACACCGTTTTGATATGCTGCTACAAACTTAACCTGATTATTGGGATAGAAAAGTTTATATGGTCCTTCGAAAGCACCGTCTTTATAAGTTTCAATAGACTCTAAGACTCCTTCTACTGTGTATAACTTCCGTTCACCATGAAGTGTATCTTGTAAATAGTTCGCCTCTTCCAATAAGATTCCTGTATCACTTCGAAGTGTATAAGGTCCTTGTTTAAAGCCTGTTTCTTTTTGAATCTGATAAGTAACCTGTTGTCCGAATTCATTTTTTTCAGTTATTGTTTCAAATTCATTTTTACATCCAACTAAAAAAAGGATCAACAATAAAAAGCAAGTTGTTCTGGTCATGATAAGATAACGTAAAATTAGATAATTGATTGCGAAGTATTCGTCAAACAGATGACGTATTGAAGTTGTTTAAGAACTCCAAAATTGTCTGCGAACTGATTAAATTTGTCACCTCTTCACCTTTTTCCTCGTCCATAGCTAAGGCTATGCACTCGGAAAATAGGCTCGACTTGACAAATTTTCTCTAGTTCTCGACTGCTTTTCGAATTCTTAAACAACTTCATTAACAAAAATACGAGAATGAAAACAAAAATCCCGAAGTTTGAATTAACAAACTCCGGGATTGGAAAATATTTTGTACTGCAGCGGTAATTTTACCTGCTACCAGTTTTAATCGTCTTAAGCCATCTGGCCATTGCTGGAACCAACCTTAGCAGCAGGAATTTCCACGATAGATCGTCCGATACTTTCGTAGTGGAAACCGTGTTCTTTCATACTTTCTAAGCTGTATAGGTTACGACCGTCAAAGATTGCTTTTGAGGATACGTTCGCCTTAATTTTTCCAAAATCAGGTGTACGGAATACGCTCCACTCAGTAATAATTGCCAAAGCATCAGCGCCTTCTAAAGCGTCATACTGGCTTTCTACTAAAGTGATACGGTCACCGAACATTTGTCCGATATGTTCCATTGCTTCTGGATCAAAAGCTTTAATCTTCGCTCCAGCCTGTAGCAATTCTTCCATAATATAGAGTGCAGGTGCTTCTCGGATATCATCGGTATTCGGCTTAAAAGCCAATCCCCAGATTGCGATGGTCTTACCTGCTAAGTCAGCACCGAAGAAACGCTTAATTTTCTTAGCCAATACTGTCTTTTGAATCTGATTCACGTCCATTACAGAGTTTAGAATCTTGAAGTTATATTCGTGCTGTCCAGCAGTACGGTGTAATGCTTGAACATCCTTTGGGAAACAGCTTCCACCGTATCCAACACCTGGAAATAAGAAACGCTTACCAATACGGTTATCGCTACCCATTCCTTTACGTACCATATCCACGTCTGCTCCAGCCTTTTCACAAAGGTTAGCAATTTCATTCATGAAAGAAATACGAGTTGCTAGGTAAGAGTTAGCCGCATATTTTGTCATCTCTGCAGAACGCTCGTCCATAAAGATGATTGGGTTACCCTGACGAACGAATGGTTCGTATAATTTTTTCATTGCAGCTTGTGCTTTATCAGAGCTAGTACCGATTACTACTCGGTCTGGCTTCAAGAAATCATCAACAGCAACTCCTTCACGTAAAAACTCAGGATTAGATACTACATCAAATAAACTTGGATCTAAGTGTTTAGCTAAGCGCTCGTGTACCAATTCAGAAGTTCCAACAGGAACGGTACTCTTATCTACAATTACTTTGTAATCTGTGATAATACCTGAAAGGTCACTTGCTACGCCAAGAATATAAGAAAGATCAGCTGATCCATCTTCGCCCGGAGGCGTAGGTAAAGCTAAAAAGATGATCTGTGCATCTTTAACGGCTTCGGCCAAATTAGTAGTAAAAGAAAGGCGTCCTTGCTTGGTGTTTCTTTCAAAAAGAAGTTCCAAACCTGGTTCAAAAATCGGAACTTCTCCGTTCCGCATTCGCTCTACCTTTTTTGCGTCGATATCAACGCAAATAACATTGTTTCCGGTTTCGGCGAAACAAGTACCCGTTACTAGTCCAACGTACCCGGTGCCAACGACTGCTATGTTCATCTTTAATAATTTATGATGGTGAATAAAATAAATCTATTATTGGGTTTATAAAACTAGGTTTATAAAACCGCTTACTTTTCTCCTGAATGTTTTTGTTAAGTTTCACCGATTTTGCCTAACGGAAAAGAGTTCAATTTTATCGATCTCTTTAGGCTTTTGGAAAAGAATGTTTCTTAAAATCAGTTACTATTGGGACGTTACAGCTATTGTTTTAAATATGATCTAATAATTAAATCAACAGTTATAATACCATACAAAAATATAAAAAAAAAAGCTAACTCCCTAGATTATGAGGGAATTAGCTTTTTGAGTTCAAATTACGTACCAAAATTATATTTTTTAATATATGTTTTGATTTTAATAAAGGTATTAATATACCCTTGAACGATTATCTGTAATTTCTGCATTATTTTTAAGTCCTTCTACAATTTGTCCTCTTACTTGACTTCGCATTGCAGTATTGGTTTTCTTCTTAACATCTATCAAGTTTGTAGCAGAACCAACGGTTGATTTTCGAGTAGGCTTAACAACATATACACCATTGCTACCAATGATTGGAGCTGATGCTTGATTTTCAGCAACAGCAAAAGCACTTGCAATTACTTTTGGTTCTGATCCTGCGCCAGGAATAGCAGAAGAACTAAAGCTAAGGTCTGTTGCAGTTTCTACGGTACCAGCGTACGTACTCGCAATAGCACTAAGGTCTTTACCAGACATTTGCTCCATGAGCATTTTTCCTTTTTTGTAATTTCTTACTTGCGTTTCAATATCACCTCTAACGAAATCTACAGAAGGCATTCCTGCTGGCTGTACCGCCCGTAGACCTGCAATGACAAATTTTTCATCATAAAAATCTACATCATTTTGATAAATATATACCTGAGAAGATACCTCTCCAACACTTGCTGTCTCAGAAGCCCATTTGATGATATCTCTTGACGTTTGCCCAGTGCCTAGCGTTCCTAGAATGTAGTCACTACCTTTTACTGGAGGAGACGTTTCTATGATGATAGATGGATCAGCTTGTGCAGCCGTTACCATTTCGTTTACTGAACGGTTGTTGCTGACAAATTCTAATGCTTTATTGTTTACTGCACTGATCGTTTCTTCACTTGGAATGATGTTTTGTCTTAAGGTCGCAATTTTAACACCTTCTTCGTTGGTCAAATACTTGTAGTCAGTTACTTCTACTAGGTGTAGTCCAAACTGCGTTGCGATAACATTAAGTTCATTCTTTTTAGCTCGATAAAAGATAAGATCATTGAATGGTCCAACCATTGCGTTTGGTCCAGCAAATCCTAAATCTCCTCCTTTTACGTTAGAAGGTCCTTGGCTATATTTTACGGCTAATGAATCAAAACGGTGTGTTCCTGCTTCAATTAAATTCTTTAGACTATCTAATAATTGGAACCCACGTGCGAAACTCGCTTGATCTGTTCCTTGAATCAAGATGTGTCGCGAACGAACAGAATCGGCTACAACTCTTCGGTCTAATACCTTTACAGATACAAAAGCATTCCCATCCTTATATGGTCCTACAACAGAGCCCGGAGCGATGCTGAATAAAGTATCTGCAAATGAGAAATTACTTAGTGTCGCTTTCTTCTGGTAGATTCCACTAATGGTTCCAAAATTATTTTCAACAAAAGCCGAGTCATTAGAAGTACTCGCAAAATCTGGTAATAAATCAGTCATTGCCTGACGGATATTGCTTTCATCTTCGGCAGTTGGCTTTACTTCAAAAACAGCGTAATCAATTTTACGTGTTTCTTCGTCCTGTCGGTACAATGCACGATTTTCATTCAAGTAAGATGTGTAATCTGCATCAGTTAATGAAATTTTGCTGTCCTCAATATTATCGAAAGGAACTCTTACGTATTCAAAGTCTACTTTCTGCTCATCATTACTATACATCATCTCAGCCATCCAACTTGGTGTGTAGATTGCTTTAGAAACTAAAGTCTCTAGTTTTGACTGTAAAGAAGTTTTGATGATTTCTCTTTCTTGGTATCCCCAACGCGTTTTAAATTCAGGATTGGTGATATTACCAGTTTCAATCGCTGTTTTGATTTCAGTCAATTGCTGACGATCCACTTGTCCAGTAGTTGGGTTCATATATCGCTGTAGAATGAGTGGGCTCAATTTTCGATTATCAGTACTGAATTGTAGATCCAATAGCTCCTCTCTTCCAACACCCAGTCCCATCGCTTTCGCTTCTTTTTTTACTAATTTATCCTCTACGAAATAATTCCACAGGCTGGCACGACGACCAAATACATCTCCACCAGAATTGGCATAAAGAATATTTTCAGCTCGATTGAACTCACCCCAATCTACTTTTTCGCCTTCAATAGTTCCAGCAATATTTTGGGAAGATCCAAATATACTTTTATCACCAGAAGACATATCCATGATGATAAAGGCAGCAAGTGCCAATCCGATGGTCAGGATAAGTAACCAGCTGTTTTTTCTAATTTGTCCGATCAGAGCCATATGTATCTTGAGTTTTATATTAGACTTTAAAACCAAAGTCTATTGTTTTACTAAAATTTGATCCTTATTATCAGAATATTATACGGATAGTAAGAATTTTAATAACGTGATTATCAGTTTATTAGGTTCACTTTAAAGTAATAATATCTAAAAAAAGAAACCCCTGCTGAAAAATTCATGCAAAGGTAATAGGTTTAGGGTGGAAAAACAATACTAAGAAAGCTAAAGCCCGCTTAGTATTGTCCACTTTTATCTGTTTTTCGCCTCTAATTAGAACATAACGCCGATTCTGACCGTCAAGCTGTTGATTTTAGCTTTAGAGTCCTCCGCTACGGGTGCCTGACCGACTGCTTTTTGTACTCCATCGTCGTTAGAAACGTCTGTAAATCCACTTTGGAAGGCCAATCCACCAACTAAAGATAGATTTTCTCCTATTGAATACTCGACACCAGCACCAATTCCAAGGGATAGATTAATAAATCCGACATCTTTTTTGATATCAATATCTTCCGCAGAAATACCACCTGCTCCATCGATCGATCCTCTTCCTTGCGTTTTGATACCCAATGTAAATGCTGGTTCGATATAATACCGTAAGTATCCGAATTCTTGGGTCCGCATCTTAAGACCGATTGGTAATTCGATATATTGAATTCCATATTTAAGATTTACACCATCTGGCAAAGAACGAAGTGGATCTGTTTCTTCAAGAGAATTTGTCCAAAAATCGCCTCCAACATCATGTCTTAGCGTACCTCCTTGATTGAAAGCAAAGCCAATTCCAAAGGTAAGTAGGTAATTATCTTGAGCAGAAATGAATTTTTCTCCAATTACACCGACTTTTAAACCAAGGTTGGTTCCGTTGCCGTTGATATCTCTTTCGTTATTAGCCATCCAAGTAAAATTGGGACTAAGTTGAAAACCAAATCTAAAAGCAGATTGTGCAGATAATTCTACGCCTGCCAAAATTAAGATACTGAATAAGAATACAATTTTTTTCATTATTAGTAGTTTTGATTTTGAAGTCGCCTAGCGCTACTTCCTATATTTATAAAGTATTCACAAACGAACTCAATTCAAAAGATGTTGTCAAACTTTCGCTTTTTCCTCTTTCTTATCGTCTGCTTGTGTGGATTCTGCTTATCTTCTTGTTTCGAAGACAAAAATAAGCATATTCCAGATGTTTCTAATATTAAAACAGATCTTAAATTCAGACATTTCGAAAATGATCTATTTTCAATAGATACAACTAATACTACGGCTGGCATGCACCAGTTGGATTCTTTATATCCTAATTTTTTCCGAGAAATCTATCTAAGTAAAATAATTCCTGCGCTACAAAATCCACAGATTTTTGATCTATTTATTAAAACGCCTCAAATCCGACAGCTTTACGATACTACTCAAATTGTCCTCGGAGATATGGCTCCTTATAAAAATGATTTAGACCAAGCTTTTAGATTTTATAAATATTATTTTCCTGAAGCAGCAGTTCCAGAAATCATTACTTTTATTTCTGAATATTCTCTAGGAAATTTTGTTGCGGATGGAATGGTCGGAATTGGTCTTGATTTTTCTTTGGGGAGTAATTATCCTCGCTATAATCCTAGTTTTTTTCCTGCTTATATTCGACGATCTATGAACAAAGAACATCTCGTTAGTAAAACAATGGAAGCTGTTGCAGGCGATCTGGTGGGAGAAATTGAAGGAGATCGATTATTGGATTATATGATTCACAATGGAAGAAAATATTATGTACTTGATTTGTTATTACCTCACGCTGCAGATAGTTTATTGCTCCAATATTCCGGAACACAAATGAAATGGCTGGAAGATAATGAACTACAAATTTGGTCACATTTTATTGGTGAAGACTTATTATATTCTACTCGATATAAAGACATTAGAAAATTAGTAGACTATAGTCCTAACGCACCAGGAATGCCTCCTGAAGCACCAGGTAGAACAGCCAACTGGGTAGGATGGAAAATCGTAGAAGCTTACATGGATCGTCATCCAGAAGTTACACCAGCAGAGTTATTAAAAACAAAGGATTCACAGAAAATTTTGGATGGATCGAAGTATAAACCGAGAAGATGATTTGTTGATTTGTTTAACGCGAAAAAATAAAAATACTGTCTACCAGTTTATTAAAAGCAATCATTTTTAGGCATTGAGGTTGAGGGAAGCCAATCAGCAATAAAATATCTAACGCTCCGATTTGTCACAGACTCAGATCTTATTAGATTTTTTGCTCAATTTTCACATAAAAAAATCCTTACTCCTCCAACACCAAAAACTCCACTCTCCGATTTAGCTGTCGGCCTAACTCCGTATAATTATCCGCAATTGGGTGTTGACTACCGAAGCCTTTAAAAGTTGTACGGCTTGGATGAATTCCGTATTTATTAAGGTAAGATACGACGGCAGCGGCGCGACGCGTAGATAAAGACAAGTTATATTCTTGATCTCCTACGTTATCGGTATGACCTCTGATTTCGATTTTTAGGTTGGGCCGGTTTTGCATTAGCTCTAATAACTTTTTCATCTCTACGTAAGACCGAGGTAGCAATTCACTTTCGGCTGTATCAAAGAAAATATCTTTTAATTGAACAGTTTCTCCTTTTTTTACTTTGATGCAACATAAATCATTTTCTTTAACCGGAACGTTGATAATTGGATCTTGTTTAACAACCATCACATCATCAATATAATAATAGGCATATGGTAAACTATTGGGATGAACTTTTTTTGTTTTTGTTTCTTCGTCAGAGAAAAAATTCCCAATCGTCACATACTCTGACTCTGATTCGGCTCGAAAACTTCCTGAGATTCGAATCCAAGAATCATTGCGTTGATCAATGATCGCTTCTGTAGTCACTTGTGGTGAATACTTAAGTGGAGCAGCGGTAATATCACCAATTGCCTCGTTTGAAAAATACATTCCAAGGTTGTTAATTCTTAGAGAACGTGATAAATGACTGACCCAAAATTCGGCGTAATATTGTTGTCCTGGAACGAGCGGTTCTTTTAATTGAATCTGAATATATTCCCGACAATGTGGTTTTCCATTTTCACAACCATAAGCCGTTACCCCACTCATCGAAACACCGCTATGTGCACCTTGCTTTCCAAATCCTTTCTCTGCCCATTGTGCCGGTACGCGTACTTTCGGACCAAAAATATCGGGTGAAGCTCCGGTAGGAGCATTCCAATATTTCATAACCGTCGTAAAATGTTTACCGCTATAAAACCAACCAATTGGGGTAGAAGAATATTTTTCAAAACTAGGATTAGGAACAATATTTTCTCGCACTACTCCGGCTGGAGCCTGTGAATAGATCGGTTCCAGAAATAGCTGAAAACAACCTAAAAGGACAGATAAGGTCAGAAATAGTCTCATTTTACTCCTATTGTTTGTTTAACACACTGCCTTATAAAAGGAATCCAGTATATTTTTTAATTAAACGTGTAAATAGGTATGTATTATGGATATGAAGGGTAGTTTAACACTTTATTATTAAAATTAATATAAAAATTATGCCATTTGTTTTATTTAGGTGTTTAATCGTTGAAATGTTTAATCGTTTAGGGCCTTGCCATGAATCATATCAGGCATCAATCCGTTCTCCTACCGGAGCATTCGTTTCAGGAACCTGTTTTTCTTCTGCTTCTGGAGTATTTACTCCTTCTTGAAAGCCAGCTAAAGCAAGGATTCCCCGATCGGAAAGCACTTGATCATTCACATTTTTTAGAAGGGTTTCAGGAATTCCGGCTGCATCTGCAATGAATCCGATTTCATTGTCAGAACGTCTTACTTTCACTAAATCAAAAACACTTCGAATACCAACTGCTCGAAGCTTGTCAATATCTTCTTTTAGGTAGCATAACAACTTAGCTTGTCCGATCCAGTCGAGTAATGTTCTAGATTCAAAAGGGGTTTCGATACATAATTGCGTAAGGCTGTAAGTAGCCAGATTTTGCGCATTGGTGATCCCAATTTCTTCTAATCGCTCTTTTTGAGACATGGTAATTCCTTCGATACGATAGAGAGAAAGTTCGTTGGTATTTAATCCATCGGGATCGACGAATTTTTTAAAAAGATTGATTAAATATTGTAGAAAACGTTCTGGAAACATTCCAGCCAAAAAGGCAATGGCCACTAGGGAAGATTTAAATTGAAAGATATTTGCAGCGCCTTCTTTTCCAATTAAAAAAGAAATAATCAACGCAATTACTACCGCTAAGATCATTCTAATACCTGCTCGATAATATACACTCGGGACTAAATCTTTAGAAAATAATCGAACGGTGACGGCAAAAGAAGACCAGATAAAACTTCCTAAAAAAGCATAAGTTACCACCGCGAGACTCTGTCGAATTAAATCCTCATTGGCATCTCCAAAGAAAGCTCCTGTTAGAATTAAACTATCTCCAATTTCGCCTGCAAAACTGTTTGTAAAAGCAAAAAATCCTGCGGCTAACAAGCAAATCAGCGTTATAAATGAAACTGGTAAAAGATAACGGATAGGCGTATATACGTCTCGTACTCGTTTTTGGGTATTGATTCCCATATCATTCATCGCCTTTTGGTAGTCTCTTTCTTTTTTTGGCAACATAGATTTAAAGAAAGAAAAGGCACTCAGTGGCATAAATCCAGCAATGATG
>CALKJE010000327.1 GCA_937995675.1 uncultured Saprospiraceae bacterium | reverse complement strand
AAATTTTTCCAAATAGAATTTTGAACTGGTTTATATAATGGTTCATGTTTTTCTTTTAGGTCTCTTAGTCTATTATCGGAATTAATTAGTTCTTTTTCTAGTTTAGCTAACTGATTAGCTAATTCCTCTTTATCAAGAGTTTCTTCTATTGGTTCAATTTTAATCTCAGGCTTGGGTATTGGTTCCCGTTTCCCTTTTCGGACTTCCATTGCATATTGCTTGCAAGTATTACTGCAAGTTTTTGCTTTTGGCCCTCGATGGTCAATATTTTTATGACAATATTCACATGTCCTAATTGTTGTACTCATGATTATTTTTTTTGAATGGTTGAACGTATATTTTACTGTATAATGACCGTATATTTTACCGTATATTTTACCGTATAATTCACCGTATATTTAGGATTGATTTTAATACGTATTACACAGTAATCCAAGGATAAACACAATGCTTTAGAACTCCTCTAACCTACCTTTCCAGTAAATCAGTAGCTCTTTATTATTGATCAAAGCGTTTTTATCCCTGCTCGTTGCCTTCTTTCTATTGGCTTTCTTTTGCCATTCACGAACATTGGCGGTATACTTTTTTACTTTGCCTATCACCTGTTTTTTATCATACCAGTAGACCTTTTCATCTTTCCCGATATGCTTGATTTTCTTCGTGGGTTCGTCGCTATTTTCGTGGGTAATAGTTTCCGTGGGTTCCGCTGTTTCTAAGAAATTATCTAACCCATCAAAAATTGGTGTTTCGTGGGAGTATTGCGAAGTCCAATTATTTACATCAATTGGATTTCCGGTTTTGGTGGGTATGGTGGAAGTATAAGTTTGATTTCCTAGTTCTAAATTTCGGCTTTGTCCAAGCGGCATATATCCCTGAGTTGATTGACTAGCTTGGTTATTGGAATCAACACTAATTATAGATTGTCCCAAACTTTGACCATCATAAATTTTATCTTGGATGACTGGTTGTTTAAGGGCTGGTAATCGGTCGTACCAATTCCGAACTTTATTAACGGAATGCCGACGCATCCAAATAACTGGATAAGAAAGTACTTCCAGTGTCCAAGAAGGGGAGAAGTCGAAATTTGATAAAATAGGCGTTGGCTCAATATCATTTTTAAAATAAAGTACTTCCTTAATGGCCGTCAAAATCAATAATCCGAAAACGGCAAAACCTGAAAGTCTGCTAAAGAGATTTGAAAAAATGGTACTGGTGGTATTTACTTGATGATTGATTGAGTCCGTTTTGTTTTGCTTCCTTTTACGATCTGATTGGTGTAAGCTTTTAACATCGGCAATCATGGTACTTTTTTCGTCTGTAAGCTTGTCTAAGGCCGTTTGTTGATCTTTTAGTATTGGACTAACTGCATTAAGCTTGGCGGACTCTAAGCGGCTAATTTTGGCGGTTAGCGGTTGCTTTTGTTTGGCAGCGTATAGATAATTTTCTTTGGTAGTGTTTTTATCAATTACCGCTATCTCATTTTTTAAAATTGAAATCTGATTGTCATACGATTTTGAAATATTATCAATCCGAATTTTAAAAGGTGCTACCGTCCGCTGGTGGTTGATGGTATAGTTTTTTTCAATGGTTGAAAGTTGATTAGATAGGGTAGTATCAATTTGGGTTAAGTATGCCGTGTCGTCTGTCTGTTTTTCTTCTTTCAAATCGTTGCCGATTGCAATGGCTGAATTTTGAGACATAGAAAAAGAGTAGTGCGTAAGTCCCAATGAAAGCACCAAACAAAAACCGATTAGGATAATACTTTCATATTCAAAGTCTTTCCGTAAAATAGCACTGACCACATAAGCAAGGCAAACCGTATTAACTAAGTCGATCCCTAAAGCACCAAACAAATAAGCACTTCCTAAGATTAGCCACCGCCACATAAAAAAGCTTTCTAATAGATAATCATTGAGGTGTGATTTTAGGCCACCAAAAACGGTGATACTGGATAGAATCAGAAAAACAATGATTCCAATTTGCACACCTTTGATCAATTGTGCATCGTGTTTAAAAGTAGTACTGTTTTTCAAATTGGATAAGTCATAAAATAATTTCATTTTTGTAGTGTTTAATTCGTTAAACAATCCCCGTCCGTTGGATTCCTGCAAGTATTCGCGGGCGGGTTTTTCTTTCTATTTTTTCTTCAATAATTTGTCGTTTAAATCTTTATAGCCTTTATAGAGGTAGCGCATATCTTTTACCTCAATCTCATTGCTGTTTTTTAGTTTTGCAAATGCCAGTCCTCCGGCTTCGTCGTTGTCGAGAAAAGCATAAATCTTGTTATAGTTGGAATTGGAAATTTTAGCGATTGCTTTATTTATCTGACTGGTAGAGTGTAAAATAATTACGTCGCTTTTAAGTCGGTCTATCTTTTTAATGGTAAGCAAGGAAAGGAAATCAATGAATCCTTCAAAAATGCTAATGGTATCGAATCCGTTTTTTATCGTTGTCAAATCTTTGGATAGAATACAACCTTTAAAATTGTCTGTTCGGATTTCATAACCACCAGAATCGTTTTTCATTCCAACCGTAAAATAATTTCTATTAGTACGACGGTAGTAAATTTCATTGACATAATTTTTTGCTATCTCAATATCTAAACCTCGACTTTTTAGAAAACCAACCAAGATGGTATTTTGCAATGATTTTATAGATCGTAACTCAACCAGATTATTATTGTAAACCACGGGAACCGCTGCCAGTAGGGGAGTGACCGAAGTAATTTTTTTAGACCGGATGATTGCAAAAGCTTCGGCCACCTCACAACGTTTGTAAGCCATCACAAAGTCAATCACCGAACCACCAGCGGCCAACCCGAAGTCGTACCAAGTGTTCTTACTAACCGTCACTTTAAAAGAGGCCGTTTGTTCTTTTCTAATTGGTGATTTATACCAATACTCATTACCATTTTTTTGGGAATGCTCTGGTAAAAAACCAAGGCTTCCAAGTAGATCAGTAATCGGTACTTTTTTGATTTCTTTTGTAGTCATAAAATCAAATATTTATTTGCTGGGGAAAAGAAAAAAATCAGATAAAATTTTGCTTTTCTTTTCCCCCGTAATCAGTTTTTTAAAAAATTAAAAGTTTTTCCAAAAAAAGTTACTCGTTTACTCGAAACGGCCTAAACCGCTGATTATCAAACTTTATGAACGAGTAGTTAAGATTGGATTCGAGTAACTTTTTTACTCGTATTTTTCAATTATCGAGTAAACGAGTAACTATCGAGTAACTTTAAAATCCTATTTACTCGATCAAACACACTGTAAATCAATTACTTAGGTTAATTTCGAGTAAACGAGTAGCTATTATCAGTAAATCAAATATTCTATTTGGTGTTTAATTGATTTTTAAAGATTAAATCCTTTCCGGTATCGTCTATCAATTGGACTAAATAGACACCCTTTAACGATACTTTCATATTTGGAAAATAATGGGAATCTTCCCTTATAAATCCTTCTGCAATCAAGGCACTCTTTAGCCTAGTTTGATTCAAATTCATTGAGGTTTGAGTCTTTAAAAATTTCATCATCTGACCAACATTAAAGCCATGTGTTGCTTCTCCTTTTTTTGCTGATTTAAAGTAGCTGAGTAATACACCTGATTCACTGGTTTCTTCTAGGAATGATTTATTATTTATCTCAGATTCTTTTATTTCAGAAGAAGTTAATTTATAGTTATAACCCGTCTTAAGAAGATGATAAGCTTGAGCATAGACTAAATCTATATCTACATTTGCTCCGTAGCCTTTTGCACCTCCATGATCATGGTTAATACCTTCTAATTCCATTATTAACCATCTTACGTTTCCTGTTGGATCGGTTAAAAATTGTGGTTGGTTAGTCGATCCTAGAAAGCTTGCAATACGCTTTTGCCTTACTGGACGTTTAGCATAGGGTAGTCTAACTTTTACATAATCTTTCGACATGAAAGTTTTAATGTGGCCAGATTCAGTCTTATTATATTTGTCCAATTCCTCCAGATTAATAAGAAAATTTTGGGTAAGCGCAATGACTCCATCTTTACTGATAAAATCTATTTCTTCTGAATAGTATTTCATTAATTGAGGCGGACAAAGGAATCTTAAGAAGGTTGACTTTCCGGCACTCTGACCACCAGTCAAAACAAAGCATTGCTTGTTAAAAGAAATATGTCCTAATGCAGCGGCTACATTTCTAACAATCATTTTTTTAAACTGAGGATTAAACCAAGCTGGATTTTTTGCTTTGACGAAACTGGTTAGTTTTTTAATGTGGTCTGGGTCTGATTCATTCCATTTAGGTAATGATTTAAAATAATCTTGGATAGGATTATATTCAGTAACATATAGTGTTGAACCTAGAATAGCCGACACACTAGAGGGTACCTGCTTAAAACCTAAAGACAGTAATTCACAAAACAAATTTTCTTCTCTTAGCTCTTTATATTCTTCTGAGTTACTTCCTTTCGTTGCATATTCTAATTGTTGCTCAATTATGTTTAACCTAAATTCATATTTTTCTATTAGGTAATCTGTGATACGTGTGAAGTTGTTGGATACTCTATCAATACTTTTTCCTTTACTGGGATTGTTTTTTTTATTGGTATCACTATTTTTAACCCCTGTATTTTTTTTGTTAGGCATAGTGTAAGTTTATGGTCATTAAATAAAATTAGCCTGAGCTATTCTGTTAACTCAGGCTATCCGTTTTTTTACACTACCTCTGGTAAGGTTTAAATTCTACTAAAGTCTCATTACCCTTAGAAAGCCTATCTAAAGCTTGATGGTATTCATCTAATTTCAAAAAAAGACTTCTTAGTTCTTCCATAAAAAAGACCATGTTTTGCATTTTGCCTTGGTCATAATTCAGGTCGTAATCATACCACCGCTGCATTTCTTTAAGTATTTTGTAATACT
>CALKJE010000326.1 GCA_937995675.1 uncultured Saprospiraceae bacterium | reverse complement strand
ATGGTTAGTATCACTACAGGTTGTGATTCTATTGTAACTATTGATCTTGTTTTTGCTGCACCACCTAATGCAGGAACCGCTGGAATTCCTGCTACTGCTTGTAACGATGGAGGAAGTATTATTAATCTAAATAGCTTACTCACTGGAGCTGATGCTGGTGGAACTTGGACCGAAACTAGTACGACACCTTCTACTGGATTGACGGGTAATCAATTTGATCCTGACACTCAAGCCATCGGAGTTTATACGTTCCGTTATACCGTAGTCAGTGGCAATAGTTGTCCAGACGATTTTACGGAAGTTACCGTATCCGTAGAAGCAGGGAATACCGCAAATTTAGATTTGCTGACACTCGTTTGTAATAGTACTGTAAACGGAAATATTACCACCGTTGATTTCAATACCATTATCACGGCAGGAGATGCGACAGGAACTTGGGCAGATACAGAAGGTACTGGTGTTGATCTTTCAAATTTAAGTAGTGTAGATTTTTCTGGTATTGCGCTAGGAACTTATACTTTCACCTATACGACTAGCAATTCTGGTAATTGTCCAGGACAAAATTATGCCATTGAGATATTGGTAAGAGATTGTAATTGTATTGGAAGTGAAGAAACGGTGACTTACTCAGGTTGTACTGGAGATGGTTTTAGTACAATTGTAAATGGAAATACTTATGACGAAAATACACCAACGGGAACTGAAGTGATGATCAATCAAATGAATTGTGATTCTACCGTTATAATCGATCTAAGTTTCAGTCCTGCTCCCACCATAGAGGCAGGAGATGATCGTTTTGTTTGTATTGGTGATCCAATTGATTTGACGGCAACGTTGGGAGGTGCAGCAACTACCGCAACTTGGTCTTCTACTGGAGATGGAAGTTTTGATGATGATCAAAGCTTAACACCAACTTATACACCAGGTACGACCGATATCAATAATGGATTTGTTTCACTGATTGTCTTGACCGATAATGGCGGAACTACTTGTTCTCCAGCAACAGACATTTTCACCATCAATTTCGTGGCGTCTCTTACTGGTTCTATTATTGGAGAAAGTACGGTATGTGCAGGCGAATCAGCAGGAATCAGTTTTGAGCTAAGTGGAGGAACACTTTATAATATCACTTATAGCGATGGTACCAATACTTTCACTGAAGTTGGTATTCCTAATGGATTTACAGTGATGGTTAATCCAACGGCTACTACTACTTACACACTCGAATCGTTGACGGCCATTGACAATAATTGTCTGGCTACAATTCCAACAAGTAGTGTAACGGTCATGGTAAGTGAACTAAGTACGACTGCGATGGTGACTAGTGAATTTGATGGATTTGGGGTGAGTTGTAATGGAAGTTCAGATGGAGAAATTACGGTGACGCCTATTTTAGGAACTGCGCCATTTAGCTACGAATGGAATAACGGATCGACTAATTCAACGACAGATAATTTAGGAGCTGGAACCTATACGATTACTATTACAGATGGAATAGGTTGTACGGAAGAAATCAGCGCGACGATTACAGAACCTTCATCTATTAATCTAACTGCTTCTACTATTTCGCCTGAATGTTTTGGTGATAATACAGGAGTTATTTCTATTGATACGATTACGGGTGGAAATGGACCTTATGCTTATTCCGTAGGAGATTTTCCATTACAAGTGGTGAGTGGATTTCCAGTGTTGACTCCATTTTTGGAAGCTGGAAATTACACCGTTACTTTACAAGATAGTGAAGGTTGTGAAACAGAAACCTCGGTCAATGTTGCGGCACCATTCCAGTATACAGCAGACTTAGGTAGAGATACTTCGATCTTGTTGGGAGATAGTGTGGAACTAGAAGTCTTCTTTAATTTTGATCCGGATAGTATTCTGTGGACGTCGACCTTTTCGGATGCGTGTATAAGCTGTACTGCTCAATACGTGATGCCAACTACGACGAGTAGTTATATGGTTTATGCAGCAGATTCGACTGGTTGTAGTACTACCACAGAAGTTGTTGTTACGGTAGATAAGCCACGTCGAGTATATATTCCGAATGCTTTTAGTCCGAATGGAGATGGTACGAATGATCTGTTCTATATTAGTACGAGTACAGAAGTGGAACGAATTACCAAATTCAGTATTTTTGATCGATGGGGAGAAGTGGTATTTAATGCAGATGGTACTTTGCCTAATGATCCAAGATTTGGTTGGGATGGAGATCTAAAGAACAAAAGCTTAAACTCAGCCGTTTTTGTTTATTTGATTGAGGTATTGTTTGTGGATGGAGAACGGAAACTGTATTCGGGAGATGTGACTCTGGTTAGGTAGATGTGCGGATTTTTTGATGGGTAGATGTGCGGATTAAAAAAGGCGCTAAAAAATCAAAAGATTTTTTAGCGCCTTTTTTAGTTGTTCGCTGAGTACTAACTAGTTCGCTGTTCTGCGTTTTATTTCGTCGCGAATTTCAGCGGCTCTTTCGTAATCTTCGTCGGCGAGTACATCGTCGAGCATTTGATTAAGATCGTCATCGGAATACTGTGAGAGTGTTCCTTCTTTTTTAGCTTTTTTCTTTTTCTTAGGTCGTGGTTTTGCACCACCAGAAGCAGCTAGGGCTTCGGTATTTTGATTCTCCTCATTTTCTTCTAGAATAACTCCGGCAGCATCCAAGATAAATTCATAAGTATAAATCGGACATTCAAAACGAACTGCCATTGCCAAGGCATCAGAAGTACGAGAATCGATCTCTACTGTTTTACCATTAATATCACAAACTAGACGAGCATAAAAAATACCATCCAATAAGTTATTGATCACAATCTCTTTTAATTCTACCTCAAAAGTTTCTAAAGCATTTTTAAAAAGATCATGGGTCAAAGGACGGTTCGGTGTCATACGTTCCATAGCTACAGCAATTGCCTGAGCTTCAAAGCCACCAATTACAATAGGTAATCGACGAGAGCCATCTTGTTCACCTAATACGACCGCATAATTATGCGATTGGGTTACAGAATGGGACAACGCAACGATATCCAGTTCAATCTTTTTCATATCTTCTTAGGTCTTGTGATGAGGATCTAATTAACTGACTTAAACAAATTCAAATTTTATACCATGTATTCAATACAAGGATATTATTTTAATTTAATTCAAATACCTCATTATCAATTGTTTAAAAACAGAAATCTACTAATTCGCATACAACTAGACATTTCTTTATTTTCTCGCCTCCCAGCTCCGGCAGTACCGCCGGAGAGTAGCCCAAACCCGCAAATGTCTAGTAGTATGCCTAATTCGTTTAAAAATAAGCAAAAATCTCGCTAAGCGGATACAAATTTACGAAATTATAAGGGTATGGGGGAAAGGAATAGGTACAAATGAACAAAGGCACCTCGAAACGAGATGCCTTTGTGTTTTTAAGGGGAATTGAAGACAAATTAAACATCTATGAGACTGTTTTCCCTCAAGTGTGTCATTATGCCGCCCGCACCTCAAATCCTAAAGGAAGCCCAGCCCGCTGACACACTTTAACAGAACGATCTCACATCTATTCCCTTACCAGAAATTTTCCAGTTTGGATTTCACCTGCTTCATCAATGGTTCTTATTAGATAAAGACCAGGGATTAAGTGACTGGTAGAAAAATGATAGCCAAAGCTGGTTTTCTTGAGGTCGCGGAGATCGTGGGATTTTCGTCTACTCTGATCATTGCCATATCAAGATGAAACACCCTTTTCGGCAATTGCCAAAAAGGGTGTTTTAATACGCGTTAAAACAATTCAACGATTCAACAAGAGAAGCGTTTCAGCACTCTATTAATTCGCCGCCTTATATTTCTTCAATGATTCCGTAATTCTTGGAACCACATCGAATAAGTCTCCAACGATTCCGTAGTCTGCTGCCTTAAAGAAAGGTGCTTCTGGATCTTTGTTGATCACTACGATTACTTTACTACTATTGACACCTGCCAAATGCTGAATCGCACCTGAGATACCAGCCGCAATATATAGGTTTGGACGGATGGCAACACCTGTCTGTCCTACGTGCTCGTGGTGAGGGCGCCAGCCCGTATCTGCCACTGGACGACTACAAGCGGTTGTTGCTCCAAGCTCTGTAGCTAGTTCTTCGATGATGCCCCAGTTTTCTGGTCCTTTCATTCCGCGACCCGCACTCACTACGAGTTCTGCTTCTGGTAAAGGAACGGTACCATCAATTGTTTTTCTTTCTTTAACCGTAACTTTAGAAGCAGGAATATTTACGTCCATACTTTCTGCTGCTACTGCACTACCCGTTGATTCTACTGGAATAGAATTTCCCATCAACGATAATACTTTTACTGGAGAAGAAATCTCAAACTCAGCAATTGCTTTACCAGAGAAAACGTTTTTCTTTACTTTAAATCCACCATCTACGGTTGGTAACTGATTGACACCTGCTACAGAACCTGCATCGAGGCGAACGGCTAGACGACCAATCAAAGATTTTCCAGCACTACTATGAGAAACGATGACCACTTGTGCTCCTACTTGCTTAGCAACGTCTGCTACGACCGAAGTATACACTTGGCTATCGAAATTATTAAGTTGATCATTATTGATATGAATTACTTTCGCTGCGCCATACTGACCCAATTGGCCTGCATCACCAGCATTGCCAAGTACCAATGCTGCACATTGTGTACCCATAGCATCGGCTACTTTTTTTCCATAAGTAACTGCTTCGAATGATCCTTTTTTTAGTTGTCCGTTTGGACTATCTGCGAGAACTAAAACCATTATATTGAATTTTTTATTTTATTATTAAGTGATTTCGCTAGTTGGCTAGTTAGCTGGTTGGCCAGTTAGCTTCCTTCTAACGCGATTATGCGATTGAGGGAAGCTAACTGGCCAACAGGCTAACTAGCTAAAAGCCTTATATTACTTTCGCTTCTTCGTGCAGTAAGCGTACTAGTTCATCCATGTTTTCAGGGTCAATCATTTTGACCGTTGTTTTGCCTTGTGGCATTTCGTAGCTTACTACTTTAGCATGGTCAGACGCTGCGCCTGGTTCTACTACGTTTAGTGGTTTACGTTTTGCCATCATGATTCCACGCATGTTTGGAATTCGTTGTTCTGCCATTCCTTTCGCAGCACTTACTACGATCGGTGTGGATACTTCTACGACTTCTGTTCCACCTTCGATATCACGGCTAACCGTAGCGGCGGTACCATTTACATCTAGATGATTTGCGTAAGAGATATAAGGTAAGTCTAATAGTTCTGCTACCATCCCTCCTACTTCAGAACCATTATAATCGATGGTTTCTTTTCCAGTTAGAATTAAATCAAATCCACCAGTCTTAGCATATTCGGCAATATACTTAGCAGCCGTAAGTGCACTCTGAGGTTCTGCATTGATTCGTACTGCGTCGTCTGCTCCAATCGCCAATCCTTTACGGATAACAGGATCATTGCTAGCAGGTCCTACGTTAATGATCGTTACGGTACCACCATGTGCTTCTTTCAGCTCAAGGGCACGTACCAAAGCGTACCATTCATCATAAGGATTCATAATAAATTGAACACCGGCGGTATCGAAATCGGTGCCGCTAAAACTAATTTTAGCAGTGGTTTCCGGAGTTTTACTGACACAAACTAAGATTTTCATACTTTTGAAATATAATTAGAGTTTAAAGGATCTCCTGAATCAAGTTCAGGAATATGTCTTGTGAGCAAATAGAAAATTAAGAAAGACTCACAGTTGATAAACCTGTAAAAAACTTATTTGTTTCTTATGTGGTTATATCTATTATTTTACAGCCACAAATATAAGGGTTTTAAAGACCGAATCCACTATTTCAGCGAAATTTCGCTAAAATCACCTTTTTTACAATAAAAACCTTATAATCAGACATTTAAACATGTCTAAAATAAATTTACACTAATAAATAGCTGATTTTCAGTCAAAATCTTGTCAATAAAATGGAATCGAATCGTCTACAACAGTTATTCAATTTTTTAGAAAGCAGTCCTGGAGATGCTTTTATCAGTTTCGCTATAGCGAAAGAATACGAAGGATTGGGTGACTTAGATAAGTCCTTGGCGACTTACGAAGAGCTCGTAAAATCCAAACCAGATTACGTGGGTACGTACTATCATCTAGGTAAACTCTATGAAAAACTGGAAAGATTTGAGGAAGCGGAAACGACTTTTACGTCTGGTATTGCGGTAGCGAAGGCTGCAGGAGATAAGCACTCAGCGGGAGAGTTACAGGGAGCGTTGGATATGTTGTAAAAATATGTTGTAAAAATATGTTGGGGCGTATTGCAATACGCCCCAACATGGGACTGTTCTAGATTTCGTGTTTTTCAAGCGCAACTGCAACTTCAAAAACAATTTCAAATTTCTCTTTAACGTAAAAAAAAATCTTTAGCAACCTGAATATCAGTTAATCACAAGTCTCCGTTTTTAGGATTTGAGGTT
>CALKJE010000325.1 GCA_937995675.1 uncultured Saprospiraceae bacterium | reverse complement strand
CCCGGAGCAACGCCAGGAACACCTCCTAATAAAACACCTCGACCTTTTGCGGGCTGTTCCAAAAATTTAGCACCTTGCTGAATAGCCATTCGACCTGCTACTTCGGACATAGGAACCAATAAAGGTAAAGTTCGGTCAGGTAGTTCTACTGTCTCGTAGGCTAGACAAACTGATTTGGATTTAATCATGGCTTTCGTCAATGGCTCATGACTGGCAAAGTGGAAGTAGGTAAAGACTAGCTGATCCTTTTTGATAAGCTTGTATTCTTTTTTGATTGGTTCTTTTACTTTGATGATCATCTCTGCCTTTTTATAGACATCTTCGATGGTCTTTAAGATTTTTGCACCTTGTTTTTTATAATCAGCATCGGTAAAACCGCTACCAATTCCAGCAGTAGACTGTACATAAACCGTATGTCCATGCTTTTTCAATTCAAGAACGCCGCCAGGTGTAAGTGCCACTCGGCTTTCGTTGTTTTTAATTTCCTTTGGAACCCCAATAATCATAATACGTAAGATTTAATTTGGTTAGTAGTTAAATACACTGTGCATTAATTTGCTTTGCATTTTAAATAGGTTGTTTTTTGTGAGTACGAGTCCAATATTTTTGAAAATAGCCGTAGCTATTTGATGAAATTTGGACGAAGTAATCGCTAAAAAGAAGCATTTCAAAATGTTAATGAATTTATTGCACAGTGTATTAATGTTGGTTTGTTTAAATTACTTTATCTGTAGGGAGACAGTAAAGTTAATCTTAAATTCAGGGCAAATATAAAGGAATGTGAGAAACATTTAGGTCTTTAATTGACTAAATTTAGTCAGTTTTTAAAGATTTATTTGGTGGTTTTATTTAGCATAGATTTCTCCTTTCTCAGAAGAGCTAGCATGATCTTTAATGACATACCATTTTCCATCCATTTTTTCTAATAAATAACTGATAATCATACGATTAAAATAAGGTTTTCCATCACGTTCTGGTTCTCTATATACTGATTCTACCACTGCCATTCCAAGTCTATCGCCAATCTCTGTATTAAGAATTTGGGTATCAAAAGTCCAGACGGCATCTTTAAACCAATCTTTATGAAAATTAAGAAAAGAATCAACGGAGACGGTAATGTCCTGGGAAGGCAAAATAAGTTGCATTTTTCCAGTAGGATGCATCGTCGAAGCCAAGGTAGATAGATCTTTTTCACTAACTGCTTTTAAATGCTTTTCCATCAAATCAACAAAAGCTTTCTCATGTTGAACTCGATCTATTTTTGGAGCCTCCGATTGGCAAGAGGTCATACCTAGAAATACCAATCCAATCATCAAACTAAAAGCCTGTTTTAAATTTTTCATATTGTTATATTTTTTAGAAAAGATTATTGATACGAATATCCACCAACTCCCTAGTGAGTTCTTTGACCTCCACTGCTTCCTCTTCCTCCACTTTTTGTTTTTTTGGCCAAATATGAAAGCCGCCTCTCCAAACAGATAATTCCCAACTTCCCCAGATTCCATTTTCATCAATACTACCATGATAATGTACTGTGTGGGAAGGATAAATTTTTGTCAATTCACAAGACATCGTTTTTAGATCATAGTTTCCTCGCCAGGAATGTCCCGCCACATCATCGGATCCTGATCCAGAGATAATTCCATTTTCAAAATCCAGCCGCATTTCCATTTTGTGCTGATCCGATCCAGGTCCTTGTTGATACACATAAAACCCTTCCCAATCACCAGAAGGCAAGAGAGGATGAGGAGGCTGAGCTGCGGCAGACATTTTTTTCATGACAATAGTAAAGTTAATCAACTTTCGTAAAAAAGAACAATCCTAAATTCAAATACAAATACATCTAAAACCTTAACAATTCATCACAAAGGAAACCTTAAAATCCCATAGGAATTTCATGTTTATAAACAAAATTTCTCTCCTACAAATCCGACCTCGTAGCGTGTCGCACCAATCCGCACATCCACCAATCCGCACATCCACTAATTCGCACATCCAATAATCACACATCAAACAATCCAACAATCACCGCCGCCGCTCGCTCCGATGCTCCCTCATTTCCAAGTGCTTTTCTCAAATCCGCATAGCCTGCTTGTATCTCATATCTTCGATCTTTAGATAAAATTTTATTTAACTCAAACGTAATTTTCTTTTTATTAAAATCCGATTGTATCAGCTCCGTCACTAGCGAATAATCCAAAACTAAGTTAACCAAAGAAATATATTTTACTTTGACCAATCGACGGGCCAGTTGAAAGGAAAGGGGATTGCCTGTATAACAAACTACTTGCGGAACGTTAAAAAGTGCCGTTTCCAAGGTGGCTGTACCGGAAGTGACAAGTGCTGCGTGGCTGATGGACAGTAATTGATAAGTTTGGTTATTGACGACTTTTGGTGAAAAAGCCTCGCTTAATTTTTCTTGAGCAATCAAACTGCGATAGTAAGCGAGTGGAATGGCCGGTGCACCTGCAATGATAAATTGGTAATCCTTAAAGTCATTGACTACGGCGAGCATCCCGGTTAGCATTTTTTTGATTTCTTGTTTTCGACTTCCAGGGAGTAAGGCAATGACGGGGCGCTCATCCAAATCGTGCTGAATACGAAAATCATCCGCGGAAGGAAGATGGGCCAGATGATCGAGTAGGGGATGCCCCACAAAATCTACTTCGTAATTGTATTGTTTGTAAAAGGTTTTTTCGAATGGAAGGATGACCAACATTCGGTCTACTAGTTTTTTGATACTATGTACTCGACTCGTATGCCAAGCCCAGATTTGCGGAGAAATATAATAAGCGATTTTAATGCCTTGGGCTTTGATCCATTTAGCCATCCGAAGATTAAATCCCGGATAATCAATTAAAATAATTACGTCAGGTTTAAAAGTTAAAATATCTTTTTTACAAGCTTTAAAATTTTTACGAATAGTCCCAATGTTTTTGACCACTTCATAAAAACCCATAAAAGCAAGATCTCGATAATGTTTGGTTACTTGAACACCTGCTTCGCTCATTAGATCTCCACCCCAGCCTTGGCAGATGGCCTCCGTATCTTCTTGACGCAAAGCTTTTACTAGATTAGAACCGTGTAGATCACCCGATGCTTCTCCAGCAATGAGATAGTAACGCATAGTCTATGATAAAATCGAATCTTTAAAATAGAAAAACCAAATAACGACAAATACCACCGTTGGAAAAATCAATCCACGCATTCCGTTTTGCATTCTTTTTCTGTTAAAAAAAGTAAACGGAATTAAATTAAAACAGATGGCAAGCAAGGCAATCGTTCTATCTCGAAAAGATTCTGCCAGCCCTTCGTCACTAATAATACCATTACTACTCAATTGATCATATAACTCCAATAAAATGGCGTAACCAACAACAGGTAAAAGGAGACCTAGTATCAACCCAATGATGATTTTATCTTTTTCCATATCACAGTTTTTAAATGAATTTTGCTTTTAGATAAGCTCTAAGTAAAAACACAAAAAATAAATTAATTAAGCTAATAATCATTTTTTTTGCGATGATCTATTTAGTGGCAGACAGATTCGGAATTGAATACTGAATATTCGATATTCAATATTCATTTTTGTCTAAGCTTTCTTTTATAAATTGAACACCCCTTCCTAAACAACAATTCCCTCCATCGGCTTCAACGGTTCGATCGAAGCTTGGTTGGTCAAATCATGCATCGCAGGAACGACCGAAATATATCCTTCTTGTAAAGCTTTGATATCAATATCTTCTCGTTCATCAAAGTTAGCAAACTTCCCAGTCAACCAATAATAAGAATGCCCCATTGGATCTTTTTTCTCCTCAAAAATTTCTTCCCATTTGGCGTCTGCCTGTCGACAAATTTTAATCCCCTTTAATTCTGCTGTAGGCAATTTAGGAATATTGACGTTGAGCAATTTTCCATTTGCAATACCATTTTCTAAAACATATTTCATAATGGCTTTGACATAAGGTCGGCTTTGACTAAAATCCGCATCTTCAGAAAAATCTAATAAGGAAAACCCAATAGCATCAATTCCTTCCATAGACGCTTCCATGGCAGCAGACATGGTTCCAGAATAAAGAATATTGGTGGAAGCATTGGAACCATGATTGATACCAGAAACACATAAGTCAATCTTCCGATCTTTTAACGGAACACCCCGAGCAATTTTCACACAATCAACCGGCGTACCGGAACATTTATAAGCTTCAATATCTGGAAATTCTTTGGCTCTTTGAAAACGGAGGGGCTCTCGAATGGTGATCGCATGTCCAGTCGCAGATTGTGGAGCGTCAGGCGCCATGACCACTACTTCGCCTAGTTCTTGGGCAATTTCAACTAAAGTGCGGATTCCTCCCGCAAAAATACCATCGTCGTTCGTAACTAAAATCAGGGGTTTTTTCATAATTTATTTTTCAGCAATATGCTGTTTTAAGTAAAAAATCAAAGATAAAGATATTTTAACAAACCGCTTCAAAACCATTTGCAGGTTTTTTTACCAATATATTACTGATTTGTTCAACTACTAAGCCTTATTGTTGTTTAACTTTGGAAAAAATTTCAAAGATGGATAATAAAGGAAAAACAGGCATACTTCTCGTCAATCTCGGAACACCCGATGCACCTACCAGAAAGGCAGTTTATAGATATTTAAAGCAATTTCTAGCAGATCCTCGGGTAATTGATAAATGGGCTGTCCGAAATATTATCGTTCCATTAATCATATTACCTTTTCGTTCTGGAGAGTCCGCCAAAGGATATCAAGATTTGTGGATGGAAGAAGGATCGCCGCTTAAAGTCTATGGATATCGATTGAGCGAAGAAATGCAGCGTCGATTCGGAGATGATTATGTCGTGGAGCTTGCGATGCGTTACCAAAATCCTTCGATTGAATCGGCTCTTAAAAAAATGCAAGAACAACGGGTAAAGCAAATCGTTGTTTTACCACTCTTTCCACAATACGCTTCCGCTTCTACAGGCTCGGTCCAAGAAGAAGTAATGCGCGTATTGACTAAGCAATGGTTGATTCCGGAAGTAAAAATGATTGATGCTTTCTACGATGATCCTGGATATATCGATGCATTTATCCAACGAGGTAAGCAATACAACTGGCGAGATTATGACCATGTACTTTTTAGTTATCACGGATTACCAGAACGCCAAATTACCAAAGGAGACGATTGCGGACATTGCTTGAAAAAAGATTATGAATGTTGTAATACGATCACCGACGTAAACAGACTTTGCTATACCGCTGGTTGTGCTGAAACAACGCGTGGTATCGTTAAAGGCTTGGGAATTCCAAAAGAGATG
>CALKJE010000324.1 GCA_937995675.1 uncultured Saprospiraceae bacterium | reverse complement strand
GTTTCGGATCCGTCACTAAATCTTCGTAATTGATTCGGAACTTTCGATGATCTGGTACCCGATCAAAAAAGGTATTAATGACTCGGTGTGATGCTGTCCAGATCAGTTCTCCTACTTGTCTTGGTTCAAAATCATGATCTTCTAAATACATGACTTGGGACATCCGCATTTTTTCAAAAGAACGTACCATCGCATAAGGATGTCGAACTAGTTGAATAAAAATCGGATTTTCAAAATCGCTTTCTGCTTTTTCTAAAATATCCAAATCCAAAGCGTACGAAGGAGATTTATCTACTAAAATCTGCTCCTGAATTTTTCCTTGTAAATATTGATAAAACGCTTGTGTCGAGGTAGCGGTTTCTTCTGCTTTTTGGATGATAGATTTAGCGGTTTCCGCATCGCAATTTTCCAATTCCATCACGGTACGAACAAGCCCTTCTTTCCAGAGTGCAAATTTATTTGAATACGCAGATGCACGTTGTTGAAGATTCTGAAAGCCAAGTAATTGTAATTCGTTGGCAGCAAAAATTCCGGGATGTCCCGCTAACATTATTCTCAACAAGGAAGTCCCTGATCGAGGTGGCGCCAAAATAAAAATCGCGCGCTTATTCTTTTTACTAGTTACCTGCTCTGAAGATTTAGGTAGTTTTGGAATAAGTGTTTTAAAATGTGCAAAATCAGCAGCGGTTAGTTTTGCAATTTCCGCTTTTTGATTAACCGTTTTATTTTTTTGATTAAAAACACGATTGATCGCATCCGGATATTGAGATTCCAACATCTTACGATACTGCGCAATCGAAGGTGCCGTAAAGATGGTGACGATAAAAATCGTCTCTCCAATTTTGTCTTGAATTTTATTAATAAACTGAGCGGCTTGTAAAGAATTTCCACCCAATTCAAAAAACTTATCGTGAATACCAATTTGTTCTATCTCTAAAATTTCTTGCCAAAGGTCTGTTAAATATTTTTCTAAATCTGTAGCAGGCGCTTCGTAGGTCGTTTCTAAAATCGGTCGCTTACGAGAAGGTTCCGGTAAGGCTTTTCGATCAATTTTTCCAGCAGTGGTCAATGGCATTTTATCCAAAACAACCATCGCTGCCGGAATCATATATTCCGGTAAAGTTTTAGACAATTGATCTCGCAATTCTCCGATGGTCAAAGTCGCACCATTTTTCAACACCAAATACGCCACTAATTTTTGCGAACTAGGATCGTCTCCTTTTAATAAAACCGCTGTATCTAAAATCGCAGGCAGTCCACTGATTTTTGATTCTACTTCTCCCAATTCAATTCGATAACCACGTAGTTTTACTTGATGATCTTTTCTACCCATAAAATCCAGATTACCATCTGGCAACCAACGTCCTAAATCTCCAGTAGCATAAATGCGACCTTCAGGACCAAAAGGATTT
Organism: uncultured Saprospiraceae bacterium; assembly: GCA_937995675.1. Taxonomy (GTDB): domain Bacteria; phylum Bacteroidota; class Bacteroidia; order Chitinophagales; family Saprospiraceae; genus JALZUU01. Next base: position 4,962 of record CALKJE010000324.1, on the reverse strand, counting down.
TTAATAAATTTCTCGGCAGTCAATTCCGGTCGATTCAAATATCCACGAGCGACACCCGCACCACCGATAAATATCTCTCCCGTTTCACCGGGTTTAACAGGTTGTCGATGTTCATCTAAAACATACAAAAAGGTGTTTTCAATCGCCTTTCCGATGGGAACTTTATCTCCGTTAAAATCTCGAGGTGTGGTAAAAATAGAACAACCAACGGTCGCCTCGGTGGGACCAAATTGGTTTAAAAGATTAGTATCAACAAATATCGAATGATGCTGACTGACGAGAGCAGCCGGGCAGGCTTCTCCAGCAACGCTTACCGATTCCAGGGTGTTCAATTGTTTGGATGCTGCTTTATTCAGCAGCAGGTTATACAGGGACGGAAAGGTAAGCAAATGCGATATTTGCTGATTATAAATAAAGGAAGCCAGATTAGAAATATCTTTCTCTAGGCTTTCCGGGGCTATCACGAGGGTTCCACCGTCCAAAAGGGTCCAGTAGATTAATAAGACGGCACCATCGAAGGCAAAAGAATAGGCATAGAGAAATCTTTTGACGGGATGGTTGACGTAGTTTATTTGTGCTTGGATCAGGTTTCGTACACTACGGTGTTCGACCTGTACCCCTTTGGGTTGTCCGGTAGAGCCGGAGGTATAAATCGTATAAATTAAATTTTGAGGCGTAATGTCTACTTCAGGATTAGTATTGGAAAAACCAGCGATTGGTTCCCATTGATCTAGATGGATCGTTTTTATATCCTGATTGGTAAAAATATTTTCTAAGCCTTGTTGCGTCAGACAGATCTGCGCTTGGGTATCGGAGAAAATAAACGACAGTCTTTCTTGCGGCGTCGTGGGATCGATGGGAACATAAGCCGCACCTGCTTTTTGAATGCCCAAAATTCCAATAAACATTTCAAAAGAACGATGTAAAGAGATGGCGACCAGTGATTCGGTTTTTACGCCTTGGCTGATCAGAAAGTGTGCGAGTTGATTAGCGCGCTGATTGACTTGTTGGTAGGTCATTTTTTCTTCTCCAAATACCAATGCGATAGCGTCAGGCGTACGTTCGGCCTGTGCTGCAAAGAGCTCGTGGATGCAGAGCTCCTGTGGTAATATGGGAAGCATTTTGTTCATAGTCTGTTTGTGTCCCTCCGTATTTTATCTCAATAATAAAATTATCATTGATCAAATTTGGGGAAAATAAAAAGGGCAAAATTCTTTCTGGATCTTATCTGCTCAAAGTAATGAGTAGGTAAGAATGTTGAGGGGAAGCAGTATAAAGTGGTGGAATTCCACTGCTTGGGCAATAGTAATACTAAAGATACATTTTTACAGCTGCAAAATACGAAAATCGGGGAAAATTTTACATACCCTTTTGGGGGTATCTTATGTATGGGGAGTTTTTTTGATGTGCGGATTTTTTGATATGCGGATTTTTTGATGAGTGGATATGCGGATGTGCAGATTTTTTGATGTGCGGATTTGTGGATAACTGACCGATCCCGACTGAAAGGAGGGCGGCGTGCGACAATACGTGGAGGGAAGGCACCGCGAAATCGAGGAAGGAGATTCATGAGCGAAGCGAACTAAAGCGGACGGGAGGCATTTTTGGATGTGCAGATTTGTGGATTTTGTAGCTTCGTCTGAAGGCTTGTCTACTGAATAGGCAGGTGTAAAGGTGCGTTCGGCTTTGGGGTGTTGTGTTGGACTAGCCCCCTTTCTATTCGAAGTATTTTTTAAATCTTTTATTGCTTGTAGAGCTGTATCTACACCTAATCGGGTAAGTCAGGAGGATTGCTCCTCCCTTCTCCCCTAAGAACGGTACGTGCGACTTTCACCGCATACCGCTCAAGCACTTTAAACGCTTATGGTCAGCGCAGCGGTGGTAACTTCCTTAACATCCATGATGTAGCTGCATGTGACAGACGGGATGTAATAACACCAGATTTTCCGCATTAGATTTTCCACCTAAATATTTTGGAATCTTGTGGTGTATATGAGTTCCTGTTTGTTTGGTAAGCTTTTGATGACATCTTGGACAATAGCCGTTTTGTCGATTATAGAGATACAATAGCAAGTTTCTATCTGCTAAATTATTTCTCATTAATTGATCGGTTCTGTGTTCAAAATATAGTTCATCTTTTGCATCATAAGGATTAGCTGCTCCTCGGATTATTATATGGCGTTGGATGCGAACTTGACTTGCTCTCATTAAAGTTAGCAAGTTTTTGTTTTCATCGTATGCAAATAAAGTCCAGTCTATCCCTTTGACTCGTTTAAAGTATCGTTGTTTTAACCAACTTTTACTCTTCATAGGGTGGCGACGTGAGGCCCATTTCCATAGTATTTGCCATATCCGATGATCTATGTAGGCGAAGGTTTGTTTAGAACAATCCATTCGATGGTACATACACCATCCTCTTATCTTGGGAGTAAGCTTTCTAATTAAGGTACTGGTTTTTGAACTACGGTGTTTTCGGATTGTCTCTTGGACCTTCCTAAGAAATTCCTTCACATTGGTCTTACTCGGCTTAATGATTAATTTTCCATGATACTTCCGTAGATGTTTTCCGAGAAAATCAAAGCCATCATTAATATGTGTGATCTTTGTTTTGCTTTCTGATAATTCTAATCCTCTATCTCGAAGAAAAGCCTCAATGATTGGCTTTACTGTTTTAGATAATATTGACTTATCTGATGCAGTTACTATAAAATCATCTGCATATCTTATCAAGTGTACTTTGTAAGGATTCTTATAATAAGTGTCCTTTCTTCGTATACCTAATGCTTCGTCTAACCTTTTGGAAAGGCCATCTAATACCATATTAGATAACGTCGGAGAGATTACTGATCCTTGGGGAGTTCCGCTTTCACTGTCAAAAAATCTACTTTTTTCCATATACCCTGATTTTAGCCATTGACGTAATATCCGTTTATTCATTGGGATATTTTTCACTAGCCAATCATGTGATATATTGTCAAAGCATCCTTTTATATCGCCTTCTAATATCCAAACCGCACTTGTTTTGCGGCATAATATTTTATGGCATTTTGTGATCGCGTCTGCACAGCTTCGATAAGGACGAAAACCATAAGAGTTTACATCGCCAAGTGTCTCCGATATAGGATCTAAACCTAATAAATGGAGTGCTTGCATAGCCCTATCTTGCATCGTTGGGATTCCTAGTGGACGCATCTTACCATTTGACTTTGGAATCTTGATCCGTCTTACTGGACTAGATTTATAGCCTTGATTCTTTAAGTCTTTAATGGCCTCGTACTTCCGTTTTGGGCTGTCCCATAATTCCCCGTCAATTCCGGCTGTTCGCTTTCCAGTATTTTCTGTTACTCGTCTTATTGCTAAGACTTTTGCACTCGTTGAATGGTTAAGTAATCTTTGCAGATCACGTATCCTTTTCCAACTTTGTGCTTGTACTGCTTTCACGATACGTGCTTGTAACGACTTTACAATCAGCGTCGCTCGCTCCCAATCTATGAGCTGCCACATCATCGAACTTGTTCGGTGGACTGCCTCAGATGCGTTACATCCAGTCATCGTTCTTATGATCGGCATACAACTAGACATATCTTCCGCTTTTCTGAGTTTTGTTGAAAAAAAAAGTTTAGTCACAAGGTTCTCGTGATAAAGCACCTACTGTAAGTCTGCCCTCTTTCGAGTGAGGCAAAGTTTGAACCTCTATCTTTGTCATTACAACAAAGCTTTCGCTTTTTACAGTTTCTTCTAACCACATTACCTTCAGTTGGTTTTGCAACCTTCTTACCATTTTGTTCTAAAAAAAACACGTGGAGTAATTTGGCCTTACCAAGTTTCGATCTATACACAAATTGATGACTTAGCGTCTGTCTCTCCTCCGAGGTACTTTCGATTGCGTTCCATCACACCTCACGATGAAATCCTTTCCCTATACCTTTTGGTGCAAGTGTATCAATGTCTTTCACTTGTTTCGTTTTACGAAGGTTATAACAGTTCAATTAATTTACGCATATCATCGTTCCTAGCTCCCTGACCAAGTGACATTCCTAGTCTCGATCTTACTTCACAGTTTGATCTCAAGGGCTTCATTGTCTCCAGAGCTTCACACCCGATTGTTACCAATCACGCATATCTGGATAGGAAACCAATAGCAACATATTGAGTTAAGTTTCTTATTTTCACATGATAGTGAGTTCATAATAAGGCTTAACAGTATATAGAGCGACTTCTTGTCGCACGAGCTGTAAACGAACGGCTCGGCTTTGGGCTGGTCGTGTTGGGTTAACAGGGATCATCTCCATAATAAGAAATAAACAATAAACTGGTAATTGTTTTTTTTTGAGTTAAAAAAACACTGTTTAAAGTTAATATAAGTATTTGTAATTATTGTTACTCAAACATCAATTCTATTAATTCTTCTCTTGCTTTTTTGGCAATTATTTCGTGATCATCTTCCTTAAACGTTTTATAGATTTTTGATCTTTCTTCTTTACTCAAAAAGTATTTTGCTTTTTCAACAATTAAATGTCGTTCATCTGGAAAATCATTGTATTTTTTATCTAGTAAAAATTCCATTGCTTTCTTATTTTTACTTTTCATTATCCCTATTAATGCGTCCCTTCTTCTTTTTTCACAGGACCATATCGTTGTTAATTCGTCATCATCTGGTAATTCACATGTTGAATCTTTTGATGGAATGGTAACATCCATCAAAAGTTGGAATACTTCGTCATTATCCTGAAATTTAAGTAGTTGAGTAAACGCGCTATAGCTGAAAATTTTAGGATCATAGAAATTATAAGATTCAATTAAAAAAGGAATAATTCTCTCGTCTGTTAATTTACTCACTATTCTTTGAAGCGGTCTTACTTTATCAGAAATTGGTCTCTTGTTTTCATCACGACCTTTTGCTTTCCATTTTACTGCACTAAGGCGATCTTCTTCTCTGATTTCATTAATCAAATTTTCAAA
>CALKJE010000323.1 GCA_937995675.1 uncultured Saprospiraceae bacterium | reverse complement strand
TCTTTGACGGCGATGCCGATATGTTCTAATTTCATGTTTCTTAGAATGAATAATGTTAGAATGAATAATGTCTGTGATGTTTTTCTAAATAGAACTGTCTAATTTTATTTTCCGAATTTCATCTTATAATTTGTTCCTGCTCCTTTTCCATTTTTCTCAATTAACTCAGCATCAATTAATACTTTCAATATTCTTTTTAGTGTCGCTCTAGGCACTTTAGTTCCTTCACTTATTCCACTTATTTTAGATTCAGGATTATTGGAAATAAATACATAAACATTTTTTTGTTTAGGAGTGAGGTCAGATTGACTGATTTCTAATTTCTTATTTAGTTTATCAGTTAGATTTTTTAGAGAATCCAAGAAGAATTGAATCCATTCAGTAATGTCTTCATTGGGTCTCTTAGCTTGACAATTTCTAAGTGCTTGATAATATTTCTTTTTTCTTTTTTCAATTTCGTGTTCAAAGCTTACATATTCTATCCAATCATAGCCATTTTGTAGCAATAGAAGTGTAGTTAGTAATCTGCTTAATCTACCGTTACCATCTTGAAATGGATGTATGCTTAAAAATTCATACACAAAAGTAGCCGTCTTGATAATAGGATTAATGTCATCTTTTAATCTAAACCATTTAACTAAATTTTTCATTGCATTATCGGTCGCAAATCCTGGTTCTGTAGTTTTGAAAATTAATTGAGTTGATCCATCAGGAAATGTAGCTTGGACCGCATTTGAATGCTTTTTATACTGACCTTTGTGCCAATCATCTTTGCTACTTAATTTGAGTAATAAATTATGTAAACTTTTTATGGTTGATTCAGTAACGCTTAATTCTAGTGGTGATTCAGTAATGATGTCTAATACATTGTAATAACCGACTACCTCTTGTGAATCTCGATCCTCAATTTCTGTAATATCAAGTTTTTCGAGAAGTGTCCGAACTTGTTGGTCAGATAGTTTTGATCCTTCAATTCTTGTTGAAGAACCTATACTTTGAATAGTCGCTAGTGTTTTAAGTTGATTTAAGCTTTTTTTCTCTCTTCTTTGATAATTTGACCATATAAGTTCAAATTTTTCAATTTGTCTTAGTGTATCGAAATGACCCCAATTAAGTTGTATGGTAAAAGTATATAGCTTATTATTCATTTTTCAAAGATAATAAAATGAGCCAAAATGAGCCAATTTTATTAAAAAATGAGCCGATTTTTACTCGATTATCTAATTCGCTAGAAACGGGATATCCTAATTACCAAAACTTATTTCCTTTCTTAACTCAAAAACAATTTATAATACCAGCCATTATTAATTATTCATTACCAACCTACAAAGATTTCGTTCGTCCTCCATCTACCACTAAGTTCGTCCCTGAAATATAAGCAGCAGCAGGACTGGCCAAAAAGGCAACGGCAGATCCGATTTCAGCAGGCGTAGCAAAGCGACCTAGGGGAACGGTCTTTTTCATCTTTTCGGCTTCTTCATCTCGGGTTGTTCCATTTTTTGCGGCTCTTGCGTTAAAGATATCTTCTAGACGTCCAGTAGAAGTAGAACCTGGAAGTAAATTATTAACCGTAATACCATGTGGTCCTAATTCATTTGCCAGTGTTTTTGACCAATTGGCTACTGCTCCACGGATCGTGTTGGAAACAGCGAGTCCAGTAATAGGCTGTTTGACGGAAGTCGAAATAATATTGATGATTCTACCATACCCATCTTTGATCATTCCTTTGACCACGATGGATACCAGTAATTGATTACAAATCAGGTGATTATTAAAAGCAGTTAAAAAGGCTTCTGGAGAAGCATTAAGAATGGGTCCACCTGGAGGTCCACCAGTATTATTGATTAGGATGTGAATTGGCTTAATGGTAAGCAGTCCGGTAATCTTTTTACGTAAATCAGCTTGATCGGAAAAGTCAGCTACCAGAAAATCGTGGTCTTGTTGATCGTTGATGAGGGCTAATTCGTTGACGACGTCACTGAGTGTTTCAGCAGTACGCGAAACGATGGTCACATTGGCGCCAAGTAGCGCTAATTCTTTGGCGGTAGCCTTTCCAATTCCTTTACTTCCACCACAAACGAGTGCATTTTTTCCAGATAGATCTAAATTCATTTTTTCATTGTCTTTATCGGTTGATAAATTATTTTTAATTTAGGCTTTTGTTTGCTAACAAATTTCACGAGCAAAGGTAGTGCTAATTAAGTTCTAAGTGAAAGAATTTTGAGGTTATGACAAATTGCTGAATAGCTTGTTAGTTAACATTTCCTAAAATGTAGATTTACACGATAGAAGGAAGCCAATTAGCTAACCAGCAAACTGGCCAACCAGCTAATTATAAGAATGAATAAAGATAAAATATATTTTGCGTCAGATTTTCATTTGGGTTCAGATGGTAAATTGACCAGTCGAGAGCGAGAGCAGCAGATTGTTCGTTGGTTGGAGATGATCCGAGTAGACGCGAAAGCGATTTATTTGGTTGGTGATATTTTTGACTTTTGGTTTGAGTATAAGACGGTAGTGCCGAGAGGTTATTTGCGTTTTTTTGGTAAACTAAGAGAATTGAGAGATGAAGGAATAGAAATTTATTTTTTTACAGGCAATCACGATATGTGGATGTTTGATTATTTTGAAAAAGAACTAGATATTCCGATCTACCGAGCACCCATCACTCGAAAATTTGGGACTAAAATTTTTTTTATAGCTCATGGTGATGGATTAGGACCAGGAGATCATGGCTATAAATTTTTGAAAAAAATCCTATCCAATCCGCTTTGCCAATGGCTATACGCACGACTTCATCCTAATTTTGCGCTTTGGTTGATGCAGTTCTCTTCGGGCAAAAGCCGAGAGATGGAGCATGGAATTCCCGCGTTTCAAGGGCCGGAGAAAGAATGGCTGGCTATTTTTGCCAATACCTATAAAAGCGATCCAGCCATTGATTATTTTATTTTCGGACATCGACATTTGACCATCGATTGTACGCTAAATCAGCCATCCCGACGTTATATTAACCTAGGAGAATGGTTGCATACTTGTTCGTATGGTGTTTTTGATGGAAAAGCGTTTGAGATTAGATTTTTTGAAAATGATCATGGAAAAATTATTAAAGTATAGAATCGTTGGTTTTTCGGTTTGGTGTTTACTGCCATTTTTGCTCGTTGGGCAATCAGAAAAATCAGTGGATTATTCCTTACTACATACTTTGGAAATCTCTTCGCCCGTATTTACCACGGACCAAGTGCGTAATGTATATACGGTAACCAGTACCAACGAAGTGATCAAATATACACCAACTGGACAGATTCAATTTCGTTATAATAACAATACTTTAGGAGATCTTAGTTTTATTGATGCGACGGATCCGTTTAATTTATTATTGTTCTATCCTGATTTTAGAAGCGTGATTTTATTGGATAGAACATTGAGTGAAACGGGGGCTTTTGATTTATTTGATTTGGATGTAATTGATGTTCCTGCGGTAGGCATTTCTAGTGATAATAATCTATGGATTTATGATGATATAAAATTTGTACTAAAAAAAATAGACCGGAATGGAGCAGTAGTACAAGAGAGTAATAATCTCAATTTGGTATTGGGTAAAACTTTAGCTCCGAATTTTATTTTAGAAAGAAGTAACGCACTATATATCAATGATCCAGAAGTTGGAATTCTATTGTTTGATTTATTCGGAAATTATACCAAGACCATTGATGTCAAAGGACTAACGCAGTTTCAGGTGATTGATCAACAATTGATTTATTGGCAAGAGGATAAGATCCATGTTTTTAATCTAAAATCACTTCAAACCCGCTCGATGGATTTAGGGCTATCATTAGATTCAGCACAACAAGTACGCATAGAAAAAGACCGGCTCTACGTGAGAACCGGTCCTTCTTTAAAAATTTTTCAAATGAATATTAAGCCTAAATAAGGCAATAAATATTCTTATATCGTCATGATATCTTTCTCTTTCGATTCGATCATTTTACCGATCTTGGCATTGAATTTCTCCACTGCTTCTTGAACATCATTTTCTTTTCGTTTACCTTGATCTTCTGGGTAACCATCCTTTACGGATCGCTTAATAAAGTCCATTGCCTTTTGACGGTTATTACGAATAGAAACCTTTGCTTCTTCACCCAATGATTTGGATTTTTTAACTAGATCTTTTCTTCGTTCCTCTGTCAATGGTGGAATATTCAGAATCACCATTTCTCCGTTATTTTGAGGCGTAATTCCAAGATTAGCTTCAAAGATAGATTTCTCAATCGGGCCAATCATGGGTTTTTCCCACGGTTGAATACTGATGGTTCTAGAATCAGAAATAATGATATTAGCCACTTGATTCAGTGGTGTTGGCGATCCATAATAATCGACCATTAGGCCATTTAGCATGGAAGGCGAGGCCTTACCAGCACGAACTTTGAGCAACTCGTTTTCGAGGTGTTCGATCGTTTCGTGCATTCCTTTTTCTGCCTTTTTAATAGTTGCTATTACTTCTTCGTGCATAATAGTTATGATTTAAAAATTGTATTTAATAATTCCTTTGCGAACTTCGATCTGTTTGTCTTCGACCAATTTATTAATAATTTGATCTGCTTGTCCGTCGTCATCTTCAATTCCTTGATGGAATAGCGCAATATAATCTCTCAATAGAATCACTTCAGCTGGCCGATTTCCAGTGTATTGCAGTCGCTGTACTGTTTCTAATGCTTTCGTTTCGATGTCCTGTTTATTGATCAGGTTAGAGGAAGTAGTTCTAGTAGACACGTTTGCCGTTTGAGTACTTACTTCCTGTGTTTTATTTATAATTGGTTCACTAAGGTCAATTTGGAGGTCTGTTTCAGTTTCGTAATCTCCTTCTTCATCATCCAATAGGTAACCTTCATTGTTGTCCATTTGTTCAGTTTCGTAATCCGCTTCTGTTTCTTCGACGGTTACCCTTAGACAATTTCTTCCACTTTGGTTGATAAAATCAATGACGGGATCTAAATTAGTAGAACCAGATAAGATAGCGAATTCGATTTCTTCGTCTAATTTTTCGTCTAATTTTCCTAATAAAAAGGAAAGGTGAAATTCGAGCGACCCCGTATCGGTAGATTTAGCCATGATCCATTTTGCATTTTTTCCCATTCGTTGCATGGCTAAAACTAATGGAAAAGGAATTTGCTGTTCTTCTGGTCGAATCAGAACGAAAAGTTTATCACAAACTTTTTCGAGCTTTTCAAAACTGGTGTGTTGCAGTGTTTTAAATTCTGTAAAGACGAATCGTTTTTTCTTTGTACTCATAGTATTTTTGCAGCTGTAAAAAAATTGAATATTTCCCTTCTTAGGATCGATTAAAAAATAAGTTATAGATATTTGGGTTGATTATTTTGTAGCTAATCAAGGCGCTGAAATGCGATTTATGCCTTAGCATAATGAGTATTTTAGCAACGAAGAGTAGCTGTAAAAGAAGCAGCCAAATGTTATAAGTTATTCTTTTATTGATTCTTAATAGTAGTCATTGGGTTTGCAAAAAGCATTCCTAAGAGGCTACTATTTATTATGATTTTATAAATAAATCTTTTCCAATTTTTGGAGTGCTAAGGTATATTAAAATCAGCGAGGATCAAAATAAAACCCTAAAAACTGGGAATTCAGTTTCTAGGGTTTTTTGACCTCTGAAAATGATTTTAATATAAAGTTACTTCCAAAGGAAATATTTTATCGTCGGTTACTACCTGCGTAACGGAAAATCAAATATACAAGAATCACTAGTGAAGACATGGCTGCCGAAACATAAGTCATCGCTGCCCACCATAAAGCATCTTTAGCGCCTTCCTGTTCTGCTCCAGCTGTTGCTCCACTCTCATCTAGCCAAACCAATGCTCGCTTACTTGCGTCAAATTCCACTGGAAGTGTGATAAAAGCAAATAAACTAGTGACCGCAAAAGCAATGATCACTGCGAGTAATAACTGAGGAATTGAACCGGCCATCATCAGCGCTATCATCAATCCGTATCCTTGTGCAATCGAAGCTACTTTTACCATCGGGACTAATTTGGACCGCATGGTTAAAAATGAATAAGCTTCTGCATGCTGAACGGCGTGTCCACACTCATGTGCTGCTACTGCCGCTGCCGCTACGTGTCTACCATCGTGTACATCTGGGCTTAAAGAAACCGTTTTTGTAACTGGATTGTAGTGATCTGTTAAGGTTCCTGTACCACGGACAATTTTTACATCATTGATACCATAATACGCAAGCATTTCGGCAGCAACATCTTTTCCACTTTGTCCTTTGCTTAAAGGAACTTTGCTGTATTGAGCAAATTTTGCCTTTAAACGACCACTTACTGCGGCACCAATCATTGTCATGATACCAGCAATAGCGTAATAAATCATATAATCCATATTCATCATCATAGGGAATCTTTTTATTTTTTAAACATATGGTGGAGAATGTCTCCAAAACGGATTTTAAAATTAAATCACATCTCTATATAATCTGACCATAAATCAGGTATTAAGTCACATTCTAATCTGTTATTTTTTTTAACTAAAATTTAGCTAATCATCGCAAAACCAGTATATTTTTGCAGGGCTTCTGGTATTTTAATCCCTTCGTCTGTCTGATTGTTTTCTAATAAAGCCGCCACAATTCGTGCCAGTGCTAGTGCACTACCGTTGAGGGTATGAGCGAGCTGCATCTTCTTGTTTTCGTCTCGGTACCGTAGTTTCAAGCGATTAGATTGAAAGGTCTCAAAATTAGAAACAGAACTAACTTCCAACCATCTTTTTTGAGCGGCACTATATACTTCAAAATCAAAGGTTAAGGCAGAAGTAAACCCTAAATCACCACCACATAGGCGTAAAATTCGATAAGGAAGCTCTAGTTTTTGGAGTAATCCTTCTACATGATTCAGCATTTCCATTAAAGTATCATAAGACTTTGAAGGGTGCTCAATTTGGACAATTTCTACTTTGTCAAACTGATGTACTCGATTGAGGCCCCGAACATCTTTTCCGTGTGCTCCGGCTTCTCGTCGAAAACAAGGTGTATATCCAGTCAATTTGATTGGAAAATCCTTTTCATCTAAAATTACATCTCGGTAAATATTGGTAATAGGTACTTCGGCAGTTGGAATAAGATATAGATCATCTTTTTCCATATAATACATCTGTCCTTCTTTGTCTGGCAACTGTCCAGTGCCTCTAGCACTAGCTTCGTTGACCATCAGTGGAGGAACAATCTCTTCAAAACCAGCATCTGCGGCTTCATCTAAGAACATATTGATCAGGGCTCGTTCTAATCTAGCACCTTTTCCTCTAAATAATGGAAATCCAGCTCCGGTGATTTTTACACCCAGTTCAAAGTCGATTAAGTTATATTTTTGAACCAAATCCCAGTGTGGAACCGCATTGTCAGGTAAAACGGGCAATGCAGTTGGACAAGGCTTAAAAACTTCATTATCATCATCTGTATTACCAGCAGGAACAGATGGATGAGGCATATTAGGAAGATTGAGAAGCAATGCCTGCATTTCTTCTTGAACGGCAGTTTGTCTCTCCTGTAAGCTGTTGATTTTATCTTTTCGGCTCGCTACCTCGTTTTTGAGTACTTCCGCTTCGTCTCTTTTCCCTTCTTTATATAACTGGCCAATTAATTTAGCCGCTTTGTTATTTTCAGATAAAATCTGGTCACTTTGGGTCTGATTATCCCTTCTTTCGTCGTCTAAAGTGATCAGCGTTTTGAGATTTTCCTCTATTTCTTCCGCTTTTAGGTTCCGAACTTGTAGTCGTTTAACCAGTAGCTCCTGGTTTTCTCTAATAAATTTTATGGTTAACATTAAGATATTTAGTTATAAATTGTGATAAAATGGCTTTTAGCAAAACATTGTGGAAAAATTATCGTTTCTTTTTGCAAAGATAATATTTGGATTTATAAAATATTGTGTATTTTTACGCCGTAAGAAAGTTAATCACGCCTGTTTTTTACTTTTTCATCATTAATTCCCGAATATTTTTAAGCTTAAACATGTTTAAGTAATATTCCCTTTAATTCCCACTTTTTATACTTCCTCTTTATTTATACCTCTTATTAGGTTTAAAGGTTTATAAAATCGAAGTTTTATTGAAATAAATAACACCTACAGGCAGGTAAACAGTTCCACATTCAACATTTCCAATTGAATCTAGAAGGCTAAGTGAGGAATTATTTAGTATCCACTTGTCCACAAACTTATCAAATCAAAGATATATATCAAATAACGTGAAAATAATTATAGCACGAGACTTGACTAACCTAACAATAATTGACTAAAAATTTTTCTTAAAAAACACTTGTATGTACGACATTTTGCAGCTAAATGATATGCTGGTACCTGAACTTAAAAGCCTAGCGGAAGAGCTGGAGTTGAAAGGGTATAAAAAATTGACAAAAAAAGAACTTATCTATAAGATCCTTGACGAACAGGCGGTAGGCAAAGAAGATAGTGGCAAAAAAGAGGAGAAGAAAGTAAAAGAAGAAAAGCGTTCTAAGCCAGCTGCTAAAGCAAAACAACCAGACGAAGGTGATCGCGAAAGAACATCTAGCCGGAATGGTGACCGTAAAACGTCTACCCGTCGTTCCGCTGATCGAGATAGTCGGGATGATCGCCGCGACAATCGTAGAGATGATCGCCGTGATGACCGTGATGATCGCGACCGCAGAGACAGTCGTGATGACCGTCGTGATAGTCGTAGCCGAGATGATCGAGACGACCGCCGCGACCGTAGAGATAGCCGTGATCGGGATGATCGCCGAGATAACCGCGACCGTGATGATCGTAGAGATCGCCGCGATGACCGTAGAGATGACCGCCGCGATCGCCGTGACGACCGTGATGATCGCGACCGTAGAGATAGTCGTGATGATCGCAGAGATGACCGTCGCGAGGCACCTGCGGCACCAGATCCAGATAAATTTAATATTGAATTAGATGGTATTATTGAAGGAGAAGGAATTTTAGAAATGATGCCTGATGGTTATGGTTTCTTACGTTCTTCTGATTATAATTATTTGACTTCTCCTGATGATATTTATGTTTCTCCTAGCCAGATTAAATTATTTGGTTTGAGAACTGGAGATACCGTCAAAGGTGCGATTCGTCCACCGAAAGAAGGAGAAAAATATTTTGCCTTATTAAGAGTTTCTAACATCAACGGTTTAGAACCACAACAGGTAAGAGATCGAGTTCCTTTCGATTATTTGACCCCATTATTTCCAAACGAAAAATTCCAATTAACGGATAAAGCCGGAAATGGAAAAGATTATGGAGAGCGAATGATTGATTTGTTTTCTCCAATTGGAAAAGGACAACGTGGTTTGATCGTGGCACAACCTAAGACGGGTAAAACCTTCTTACTAAAAGATGTTGCAAACGCCATTGCAAAAAATCATCCTGAATGTTATTTACTGATTTTATTGGTAGATGAACGTCCTGAGGAGGTAACAGATATGAAGCGTCACGTTGATGCGGAAGTAGTGGCCTCTACCTTTGATGAACCAGCAGATAACCACGTAAGAGTTGCAGGTATCGTACTCGAAAAAGCCAAACGTCTGGTAGAATGTGGACACGATGTAGTAATCTTACTTGATTCGATTACCCGATTGGCACGAGCGTATAACACCGTAGCACCAGCAAGTGGAAAAGTATTGTCGGGTGGTGTGGAAGCAAACGCTTTACACAAACCAAAGAAATTTTTCGGGGCAGCGCGTAACGTTGAAAATGGTGGTTCCTTAACGATCCTAGCAACTGCGTTGATTGATACAGGTTCTAAGATGGATCAAGTAATCTTCGAAGAATTTAAAGGTACAGGTAACATGGAGTTACAGTTGGATCGTTCTTTGGCCAACAAGCGTCTCTACCCTGCTATCGACCTTACCAAATCAAGCACACGTCGAGAAGACTTGCTGTTTGATAAGGAAACTTTACAGCGAATGTTTATCCTCCGTAAACACTTGGCAGATATGAAGCCAGACGAAGCGATGGAATTCTTACGTAAGCATATGTTACATACGCAAACGAATGAAGAATTCTTAACTTCTATGAACGGTTAAAAGGATTATTAAAATAAAAAAAGGGTTGTCAACTTATTGTTGACAACCCTTTTTTATTTATCGTTTGTAAAATGATTAATCAGTCAATAGCTAATTAATTTTCTCGCCTACTCAGGATGAACATGAAATTCAATTGACTCAATCACTTCTCCTTCTCTTACGCCATCTTCATCTACCGGTCCCCAAACTGTTGCTTCTAGAATCCAGTCGCTATGTGCGGAAATTCCTTTGTCAACGGTTAGCGGAAAGTCATCATGGTAACCAAATGATCCTTCCATCGCATGTACGTGTGCATCACCTGGCTCATTATAAACGACTTGAGTATTATCGGTTTTGTTATAAATTTTGACATTTACATGGTGTACCGTTTCTCCTGTATGACTTTCAAAGTCAACATGGATATGGATAGAATCATTGACGTGCTTATCTTCGGTATTAGGAGAACGAACATGTGCATGATAATCGTAATCAATTGTTTCTGGTTCTTCGTCTTTATCGCAAGAAGTAATTATAAAAGCGAATGAAAATAATAGTAGTGCTGAAAAAATAAATTTATTCATTTTAATAACTTTCTGTAAAGTAACTTATTGAAGTTTTTAAACAACTTCGTTATTAGAAAAGAGGTAAAAACCTTAGGATTTTCAAGATATGAAATTTTAGGGATCATACCCTGAAAATGTGTTCGATTAAACTTTGTAAAAACACTTTTGTCAGAAAGGCGATACTATCCTGTTTTAAACCCTACTATAAAACAATATTTGATTAATACCAATAATTAACTTTTAAAATTACCGCTCGATTATTGGACAACAAAGATTTATTACCGGTTGGCGAAAGCTGATCAATATCATAATTATCTACATAAACTAAGAAGATGTCCGACATGGGAGAAAACCTCCACTGGAGTCTGCTATTGATGCCCATATAGTCGGATTGATCTACATATTGGAAAAGTGTAGTCCACAAAAGATTTTTATTAAATCCTATTTCTATTTTAGAAATGAGTGCGGTGATTTTTGATTGTCCGTAAGGATCTGGAAAACTTAAATCATTCCATTGGTAGCCAACTGAAAAATTTCCCCAAGGTTGGATTCTATAGTTTGCTCCGAGATTAAAAGAGGTCAATCGGCCATTATAAAAACCTCCTGTTTTTGCGGAGCCATCAAAAGAAAGATCTTTACGTTCATCTGATTGGAAAGATACTTCGCCGCTAAACGTTCTATATCTATCAATTGGGAAAGGCGTATCACCTGTAAAACTAAAAGGAAAAAGTAAGGAAATATCATTATAGGAAACCTCCGTTTCAAATCGAGCTGTACTTTTAAAAGTCATAGCATAATGTAAGTCCGTGGTGGTTTCATTAAAACTCCAATCTGAATTAACGATACTATTGTTTTCAATATCAAATTGATGTCGGATAATTTTACCGGACCTTGGTCTTTTCTGATATTCTAAATATATATACTGAGAATTAAATCCCGCCCGGATGGTTGTATCCCGCTCGGCATCATAGTTATTGACCCGCGCCGTAAATCCAATATCTGCAAAATAATTTTCTTGAAATACAACGGATTCCGCTGCAAAAGTCCAATTGGCATTTCTATATTTTCCACCAGCGTTATACACCATATTCTGATCATTAAAACCCGCTTTTATTGAACCATGCGCGCCGCCCCAAACATTTACTTCTCCATTGTTGGATTGATAAAGACCTTCAATACTGATATTTCTTCCATAGTCATCTTTGACGGATTCTGTCTTGTCATACGCTTGTCTATTGAGGAAGAGTCCTTGAATATGAGATCGACCGAATTGTCTTTTGTATGCAATCGCAGATTGATTTTGACCAAAAGAATTAGCAGAAGATCGACTGTGAATATTCATCAAGCCAATTCTATTATTTTGATCAATATTACCAGTAGCTCTGGCACCATATAAAATCGGAACGGTTTCTAAATTACTATTCAAACCAATTTTTCTAGAAAAGAAAGGACGAACACCGCCAGTGCCGAAATTGGCAAATACATCCGCATTTTCTAAAAAGAAAGTTCTCTTTTCTGGAAGGGAAATATTAAATCTAGTCAAGTTGGTTACGAGTTCATCTGCTTCAACTTGTGAGAAATCAGGGTTAAGTGTAAGGTCAAGATTCAGGGTAGAAGTGAGCGCAACTTTAGCATCTAACCCTAGATTATAATCGAATTGAGTAGGTTCGTCTTTATTTTTATTAATGGCAGAGCTAACATAAGGAATTAAATTAAAATTACCTTTTTTCTTGGTTGGAGGCGTATCCCAGATGAGTGCTCCTGCAAAGGCAGGATTCGGAGGGAAAAAGCCTTCCGGTACCGCCGTCCAATTATGGTATTCATTACAGTATTTAATATTTCGAACGAAGTTCATTCCCCATTCTTGGAGCGTAGGATCATAGCGAAGAATCTTAAAAGGAATCGCAAATTCAGCGGACCAATATTCATTTGTGGAATGCGTTTCAACAAACCATTTATTACTCCAGTCAGAGTTGGTGGAAGAATTGGGCGCGTTGGTGGCATCGTATTGAACACCGATTCCGGAGGTCCCAAATAAGACGGCATTGGTTTTAGTATTGAGTGGATCTAAGATGATGGCGATTCCGTCATTATCCCAGTAGACATCTCTTTTAAGCGTCGTAATCGTTAGAGGTTCGGACTGAAAACATTTTGCAGCGACATAAAGATATTTATCATCGTAGGCAAGTCTGATTTCTGTTTTAGGATCTGCGCCTTCAGCGAAATAAGGTATTTTTTGCCAAAAATCACTTCCTACTTCTGCGGAATTCCAAGTAGCTTCGTTGAGTTGACCATCGATGGTTATTTCATCTGTCGCCGCCGTAATATGGTATTGAAAATCTTTTTTAAGATCTAGGGTTTTCTTCTCTTGTGCAAACGAATATTGATAGTTCAGCAATAATAGAAAAATGACATACTTGTACATGGGTGAATGTTGGCTTGGTGATAATAGGACGTCTAATTGCCTAGCAGAGTAGAGACTTGTTTTTCAATATTGATAAACGAATAATTTTAAAAAAAGATATCCAGATAGTTTTACCAACAAATCAAGAATAAGATTATTAATTGACAATTAGCCTGCGAACAAATCGCTGATTTCCATTAGTAGTTTTAACGTCTAATTCATAAAAATAAACACCTGCTTGATTTAGTTCTAGAGCTACTTCATAATCACCTGCTGTCTGTATAGATTCATTTACGATGACCTTTGTCAAGTTTCCTAACAAGTCATAGACACGCAGCTGCACGTTTGCAGAAGTCCCTAGTGTGTAAGGAATTTGAGTAATGCCAGCACTTGGATTGGGTAGATTTTGTCCTAAAGAAAAACCAGGAAGGTCAACGTCTGAGGTCGGAACGGTAAGGTCGCAAACGCCTGTATTGTCGGTACAATAAATTCGGTAAGCTAGCAAGGTGTCAAGAATAAAAGGATTGGGTTTGTCGTCTTGATAATCGGCAATCTGAAAAGTACGATCATATTCTTTTTGATCTACAGGATCTTGTTGATGCCATCTTAGTAAAGTTGCTCGCTGTATTTCAAAAAAGCTGGGATCAGCGTTATTGGCTTGATTGCGATACATGGTATAGAAATAAAAAACGGCACGAGCTACATTTCCTTTATGGTCTTCTCGTGGTTCAAAACTACCATTTCTAGATTCGCTAAATTCATCAATGATACTCGAAGGAGGAATGTTGCTTTGTGAAGAATTATTCCGGAACCAAGTATCCGTACTATTATCATTTATATCTGCAAACGGAAAACTTCCACGAGCAGAGTTAACGGGAGTACGAGTCGGGAAAAGGTGGTGCATGTCACTACGCGCATTACCATCTTCGGCTCCCTTTGATCGTGGATAAGTATGCTCGGTATTGATCCCGTTATCAGCACCGTTCATAAAAGCTGCTTGAGTGGGGTCTTCGGTCGGGTCAAGGAAAATCTGGTGTCCACTATAAACACAAGTTAGGTTGTTGTTAATATTATAAATTTTGGAAAACATGGTATCGCGAGCCATCCCGTAAGTTAGTACCGTATTGGGCGTATAATTATCCTGAATGGCATCTAATAGTTCCTCATCTTCAAGATTAGAAAAGAGTGGCGTATGCACTTGCGCTTGGTTGATCAATGGCAAGCATAATACACTTAGGATAAAAATAATTTGGCGAGTCATATTTGGAAATTTTTATAAGCAAAAATACGAATATTCCCTCAAGCGACGAAAGGGTGAATAAGGAGCAATATATAGGAGACTGTTCAGTTAAAGTGTGTCAGCGCGTTGGCCTTCCTTTATAGCCTGTCCCGAGCATCGTCTCGGGAAATAAAAAGGCGCGGGCAGCAAAATGACACACTTAATGATATAGTCCCGTATAGACCTTTACTAAAACAAAAATCCCCGTGTGAAAATTCAACACGGGGATTTTATTTAAATAACCATTAACTAATAGAACAGAGTGTATTTATAATTTTACTTTTAAAAATCTTCGAGTGAAATAGTCTTCTCCTTGAACTTTCATTCTGATAAAGTAATGACCTGTGTCTAATTTTCTAACATCAATAGAAAGCGCATTTCGACCAGCAGGCAATAGTTCATCCATTCGTTTCCGACCAAGGACATCATATATTTCTAGTTCAATATCTTTATCATAATAATCATAGAATTCTACATGAACTTCTTCGTCCGCTTGGGTAGGACGAACGGTAAATAAATCAGTAGACTGAATATTTACAACAATGACTTCACTGTATTCAAAGCTTCCGTCTGTATCTACTTGCTTAAGGCGATAATAATTATCTCCACGGAGTGCTCTGGTATGTTTTAAGTTATAATACTGTGTTTCAGTAGTAGTTCCAGCTCCTGGTAAGGAACCGATGGCTTCAAAGTCACGACCGTCAGCACTGTGTTCAACAACAAAGTGATCATTATCTTCTTCTGTTTCTGTTACCCATTCTAAAACAACATCTGCGTTGTCGCGGAAACCACGGAAAGCGATCAATTCTACTGGTAAGATAACCTGTGTAGAAGGTCTAATGAAAATTGGAGAAGCACCAAGAGCAATGCTTGTGGTAGCATGAACAGTATCAATTTGGCCAGAACGAGAATAATCCCATTCAAAGACTTGTACTTCATCGTGTCCAAGTGACTCAGGAAATAGGTATGGAATTTCTTCTACCCATTCACTACGATCATTCTTAGTTTCTGCCCAAAGCACATACGTGTAAGCATCGGCGAATGGATCTTTAAATGCAGCACCTTTAACACCTTCAGGTAATGCTAAGGTATTGGTTCTAGTAGAATCAATACGTAGAAATTTGAGTAAGTCAGAAGTGGTTTTATAAGCAACACCACCATCTGTTTCTTTTTCTTGGTAAGGTTCAAATTCTTCTAAACTTTCATAAAGCCCCATCATATCAAAAGAGCCTCTTGCTTCTGGTTCTAGTTCTTTTTCGCCTAGATCATAAATACAAAGTTGCTGAATATCATTTTGTTGAGCCGCTACAACACTCTTGATAAGATAGTTGCGTTGTGCTTTATTACTACCGATGTATTCATCAAATTCTTTGCGAGGAATATTGGTTTCGGTAGTGATAAAAACCTTCTCTGGATTTTCTCGACCATCAAATCCGTAATCGTGGAGGACAGCTTCGAATTCATTCTTTTTAGCAATTAGTCCATCAACGGCAGCATCAGAGTGACGATAATAATCAAAGTCTCCAAGGTCGTTATTCCAATCCCGTAAGCTTCCATCAATATGTGGATAAGAGTGGAAACTCATCACATCAAAGTAAGCACCACCATGAAGCGGATAATCAGGATCTACGGTTCCACCGTTTGGATTATCCGTATTGCGCATGATTGCGTCTAGGAAACTTGGATATCCCAATCCACCTACTGCGATGTAGGCATCTGGGTCGATGTATTTGATTACTTCATAGCTGATACGTAGCATTCGGATGTAGGAAAATATAGGAGCATGAAGCTTATACTCACAAGGTTGAGGATTTGTATCCCACCAACTACCTTCTGGATCACCTCGCTCTCTCCAAGCAAGATCTGATTCGGCAAGGTCCGGTTCGTTCCAAATCTCCCAAAATTTTACATGGTCTTTATATAGGTTGACCATTTCCCAAAGATATACAGCGTAGTAATTTTCGTCGTTGATAGGTGTTCCATTTTCTCCATCATCCCAGATATCTCGGTAAAGTCTTTTAAACACGTGAGAAGGATCGTCTGGACAATACTCTGTCCAATCTCTTTGGTCATCAGAAGGATAGCCAATAAAAACAGTATTATTGACGATCCCTAAGCTAGTGTAATGTTCGAATTCGTCAATTTTGTTAGCAAGTCCCCAGCGATCCAGAAATATATGAGGTAGAGTTGGTCGTAGAGAGTTAACGCCAACCCCTGGAATGCCTCTGGTTTTGTCACCGGCGGCGATATCCGCTAATTGTTTGTCGTTCCAAGGAGAGTAGTATCCAAGGTTAGAGCCAAATAGAAAATAGTCTTGGTAAGGAGGGACGGTGTCCATTGCAGTGTAAGGGACCAGAGAGGAACTCTGGGCGTTGAGTTGTAGGCAGAGAAAAATCAAACACAAATGGGTAATAATCCTTTTCATAATCGTTTTTAACAGTTCGGTTTGTGAATTTGCTGACCAAATGCCAGGACACAAGTGACTATTATAAATCGATCAAACCTATTATTTCGCATTTTGGAAATAATAGTTTTGTAGAAAATTCTAGTGTGTGGCCCGGTCATACGACCAGATTATATGTAAGAAGCTATTAATAATTTTTAATGATCATCTTTTGTGTTTGCAGCCACAAAGGGT
>CALKJE010000322.1 GCA_937995675.1 uncultured Saprospiraceae bacterium | reverse complement strand
GGATTCTGGTGACCCTATCACTTATGATAATTTTATTGGAAACAATAATGAAGCAGATGATTATGGTACCATTCACTTTTGGAATGGTGAATGGGAATTTGTAAACGTTTTAGTCGATAAAGAATTTATTGTCGAATTACCCTGCGAAGCTACTGCTTCTCAAAACACACAAGATATTGACACTATCGATCCAATTTTGAGGGTTAATAGAATCTTTCCTAATCCGACGTCAGATATCGTACACTTACAGGTAAACGCAAAAGAATATTTTGTAGAAACAATTAAGCTTTATAATAGTCAGGGACAATTAAAACTGGAAAAACCAGTAGAATTTTCTACTGGCTACAATACGATAAACTTAAATATCAATACACTCTCTAAGGGCATTTACTTTATAAGTATCCCGGGAGCAAAAGAAGAATTGTCTTGGCATAAGCTAATTAAATTATAATTCTTAACCCAACAAATAAGCACAAGACAATTTCAGTACATGTCAGGAATATCGCATCTCCTCGGAGAGCGGTATTTCTTTTTTATGTTGTTGTCTAAAAAAACTATACACCAAATTGTGTCAGGTGATGATCTAGGTGTTTAGCAAAAAGGGTAATCCATTCCGATGCTGTTAACTTTCCAAAAGAATTAGATTCTTTTTGTTCAAAATGATCTGCTCCTAAGGATTGTGTCTTTTCAACATACTCAATCAATTTTTTCTTTTCTTTTTCAAAATCCTGATCAGCGGATACCAAGAATGCCGGTGCGGTACGTCCATTTTTCGGATAAGGTTTTGGTCCTACGACTGCCTGCTTTACAAAACGAGTAAGCAACCATCGCACTAAAAAATTAGGTTGTGGATAATTATTCGTGTACGCCATATCATAAGCGACGTTCAGATGCGCTAACATTTGAGCGACGTTCATCTTACCCCATTGAGGAGTCGTGGTGGGAGTAAGTTGATTAATACGAGCAATTGCTTCGTTGGTGTGATTTTGGTCAAAACTACTTTTCATTTGCCTGTTTAAATAAAGTTTTTAAATTGAAGTTATTTTAAAATTCTACCGACCTGGCCGCCACTTTCTTTTTTTGTTTCGTTCTTTTTTAACCATCCATTTAGGTTTTTTTCCTTCAAAATGATCAATAGGTGTTTCTTCTTTTTCTGATTGCTTTGTTTTTTTTACTCGATCCTTTTTTACGGGACTAATACTTGTCGAGGCTTCTTCTGTTTTAGAAGAGTCACCAATTAAATGACGTAAAGTTTTTATTTCTCTTTGTGTTAATTCTCGCCATTTACCAGGTGGTATCTTACTCAATCGCACATGCATAATTCGCGTACGCTTTAGTCGCGTAACATTGTATCCCAAATACTCACACATCCGTCGAATCTGTCGATTGAGACCTTGAGTCAATATGATTTTAAATTTATCATCTCCCAGTTGTGTCACTTGACAAGGCTGCGTTACGGTATCAAGAATCGGTACACCATTCCCCATCTTACGAATAAACTCTTTTGTAATTGGCTTATCCACTGTAACCTGATACTCCTTTTCGTGATTATTGCCAGCTCGTAAAATTTTATTGACGATATCTCCATCATTGGTTAAAAATATTAAACCTTGGGAAGGCTTGTCGAGCCGTCCAATAGGAAACAATCGTTGCGGATGATTAATAAATCGAATAATGTTTTTCTTTTCTCGCTCATCCGTCGTACAGACAATTCCAACCGGTTTATTAAAAGCCAAATATAAAGTCCGAGGTTTAGCTTTAAGCGGTTTTTTGTCAATCAGCACCTTATCTCCCGAATTTACTCTATTACCAAGAATAGCTACTTTCCCATTAATCGTCACTCGTCCTTCTTTAATCAACTTATCCGCCTCGCGACGCGAACACCGTCCGGTATTGCTGATAAACTTATTAAGACTGAGCGAATTATCTGGCATTGTTGAGTTGTTGAGTTGTTGAGTTGTTGAGTTGTTGAGTTGTCCAAAAATAAGAAATATTTGTAGAGATATATTAGACTTTATTTCTTTTCTGACCAGCGAGGCTTGGCTTTAAGGATTTTTTTATAAATGGGACAATTTTTATCATGCGCTCCAGGTAGGTATCCAGTACTCATCAAAAACTCATTGGTTATTTCTCCTCCAGTAAATTTAAAGGTCTTTTTAAATAACTTTACCCAGGCAGCTCGATCTAAAGGATGGTGTGCATCTAGCCAATTTTTGAAAGAACCATGTGTTTTTTGGATAGCCAAAATTTGTTGAGCATTATGAATCGCAGCATTTATTTTTAATCGATTACGAATAATTCCTGCATCATTGAGCAACCGCTCTCGACCTTTTTCAGTAATTCGGGCGACCTTCTGAATAGAAAATTTTTTATAGGCTTTGCGGAAATTTTCTTTTTTATTTAAAATAGTTAACCAAGACAATCCAGCTTGATTAATTTCTAAAACCAACCGACCAAAAAGCTCATCATCTGATTCAATCGGAAACCCATACTCCGTATCATGATAGACACGATGAACATGAGTGGCAGGAAGAGAATGACAAAGTTCGCAATAAGACATAATTTCTAATGAATAATAAGTTAATGAATAATTAATAATGCGCTCTAACGTGTATCCCTTTTATTGCGAATTCCTAATAGGTTGATCTGGTTTTAGTATAACTTTCTAGTTTTAAAATAAAAAAGGCCATACCAGTTATCGTATAAATACGAAATAAGAGATATTATTCATTTTTCACTAAAAAACTATTCATTAAATCACCCAATCAACAAGCAACCTGACCACCACACATAAGCCATACTTGCTATCGCTACTAGATTCGACATAACACCGAATAGTTTCATTTGAAATAAAGTGTAGCGTTTATTTTTATAAATAAATAACAAATCCAAAAGTAGCCAAATTAATCCCAACGCCAGCATTCCTCCAAAGACAAAATCTTTAAAAATAAAAAAGAGTAAACTGACTTCAACAACAACAATTCCAATAATCAACCATTTGGTTTTGATGATGCCAATTACCGTAGCAGTCGTCTTTCGCCCTGCAGCTCGATCCGGAGTAATATCCATAACTTCACCAATCAAATGAGATTGCCAAGCAAATAATAATAGATAGAAATAAGTAATCCATGGCAATCCAGAAACATCATTAATCAAAATACTAAAAGGGGCGACGAGTAGATATCCGATTTGACATAAAAGCTCCAATGGTGGACGGCTCCGTAATCCGTTTTTAGGCAAATTATATAATCCATTTATAATGATGATACCAGAAAATAGGAGCAGCATTTTCCAATTGGTATAAAACAATAAGACAGGTAAGCAGATCAGATGAACTCCAGCAATCGCCCATTTTAATTGGTCAAGTTGAGAAACTGTTCCTCTAGCACCAAACAAGAAACTATCCTTTCGTGGATTGACCAGATCAATTTCGCGATCCACAATATCGTTCCAACCATACACCAAAAAATTCAAAGGAAAACAAACGAAAAAAAAGCCAATCCAAAAAGGAATAGAAGACCAGATATCAATCATTTGACTAGTCGGTAAGAGATACAACCAAATGGTCGCAAACCAAAGTCCCGGACGGGATACTTTTAACCAGAAAATCAATTTATTAAAAACGTCAGAAATTAATCCCATATTTATTTATACGAGCAGCTAAATAATTGGTTTTAATTTGCAAAAAATCCGCACAACCTGTCTCGCAATAAAGCGAGATCTAAAAATCTACAAATCCGCACATCAACTCATTCGATCTTCAATAGACTTTAATAAATCCAAATCAATCTCTTTAAACCACTCCTTAGCTTTCTTACGAGCATTTATCTTCACTTCCATATTGATATAACCAGAAATCGTCACCAACGCAAATCCTAAAATCCCTAAATCATCGGTATAACCTACCAAGGGTGACAAATCGGGAATCATATCAAAAGGATTGACCAAATAAGCCAAAGCGCCTAAAACAATCTTCCGAGCCCAACCGGGCGTTTCTTTTTGCTGATAGGTATAATACAACAATAAAGACGAATAAACGGCACGTACACCCAGTTCTCGAGCGTACTGCTGGAGTTTCTTAAATAATTCCTCTTTATTTAATTCTGGTATTTCCATACTATTGAGTTTCCAAACATATAACGACTTAGTGTGGGAACTGGTTCGTAAAGTTAATATTTTTATATAAAATTAAACCAGTAGTACCCATCTCTGATTTATCCTTATTTTTGCATTTATGCAGAAAAAGATAAAAGACCAATCCGCCATCCTCAAAAAATTAGGCATCACCCTAAATCCAATGCAAGAGGAAGCCAGTTTGGCAATTCATACCGCACCGGAAGCAATCATCCTCTCCCCTACCGGAACTGGAAAAACCATTGCGTTCCTACTCCCTGTTTTGGCTGAACTGATTCCTGATAATCCGGAAGTACAAGCATTGATCCTGGTACCTTCTCGAGAGCTAGCCATTCAAATCGAACAGGTGATGCGTGAAATGGGAACAGGTTATAAAGTCAACGCTGTTTATGGTGGCCAAAAAATTGCCAAGGATCGCGAAGCTTTGCAACATCCACCTGCCGTACTGATTGGTACGCCCGGCCGGATCGCCGATCACATTCGTCGAGGGACCATTACTACTCGGTCAATCCATGTGCTCGTACTAGATGAATTTGATAAATCATTGGAAGTAGGTTTTGAAGGAGAAATGAAAGAGATTATGGAATCACTTCCCTATCTGCAAAAAAAGATTCTAACGTCTGCGACTCAAGGCGTACAAATTCCGGATTTTGTGGAAATCTCCAATCCGCTTAGTGTCAACTATCTCAAAGAAAACAGTGTGCAGATCACCATCAAAGCCATCGTCTCTCCTGAGAAAGATAAACTAGAAACGCTCGGTCAGGCCTTGCGGCATCTTCGCGGTCAACCTGGAATTGTTTTCTGTAGTTTTAGAGATGCCGTCCAACGAACCAGTGATTATTTAAAAGAAATTGGAATTGCACACGATTCTTTTCATGGTGGAATGGAACAACGAGATCGAGAAAGAGCCTTGATAAAATTTCGCAATGGTACGCATCAGTTATTAATTGCTACCGACCTTGCCGCACGTGGAATTGATATTCCGGAAATAAAATTTATTATTCATTATCACTTACCACTAAAACGAGAAGAATTTACCCACCGTAACGGACGGACGGCTCGAATGCATAGAGAAGGAACTGCTTATGTCTTGCATTGGATAGACGAAGAATTACCGGACTTTATTCCAGAAATGGAAACAGAAAAAATTGCCGAAGCTCCGCTCCCCGATCCGACGCCTTGGACTACTCTATTTATTTCCGGTGGTCGTCAGGATAAAATTTCTAAAGGAGATATTGCGGGCTTATTTTTTAAACAAGGGAATTTAGAAAAAACACAAGTGGGTAATATCGAACTTAAAGCAGATTGTGCTTTTGTCGCCGTAACCACCGAAGTCGTAGAAACACTTATTCCTTTGGTAAATAATACGAGACTAAAAAAAAAGAAGGTGCGGATTTTTGAGGTGTGAGAATTGTTGAAATGTTGAATCACTACGTTTGTTGAATCGCTTCACTTGTTGAGGTTTAAGAAGCAGTGCCAGGTAAACTTTTTATGGTATTGTAAGGAGTTTCTTCTTCTTTTAGAAAATGAGGATCTTGGTTGATTTTATTGGAATATCTTTTCATTTGGGATTTACGTAATCCGTTTATCTTGCTTGATAATTTAAAAACTAGGGGACGTAACTGATCGATTTGCTCTTTGTCTATATAACTTCGTCTTTGTGCAGCAAGTAAGTGACTAAAGGTTTCTGCCAAACTACCATAGGCTATTTCCGAATACCTCGCTTGTTCTTTTGCAGAAATCCTAGCACTTCCCTCTGCTAGATTTGCTGCTACGGAAGCTCCTGATCGTCGTGCCTGACTAACTATTCCATATTTCTCTTCCCGAGGAAACTTATCTGTTAAATCATAAATCATATCAGCAAAATCTAATGCTAAACGGTGAACTTCTAATTTCTCAAAGGGAAAAGTAAACATAGTTAAGGTTTTGAAATGTTGAATCGCGTTGCTAATTAAAGCACTAAAAACGATTATGATAATTATTTTATTAAATATACAATGTACAATTTAAAAAATCCAAACTCAGATTATTTAGTAAACTTTCAACAAGCGAAGCAATTCAACATTTCAACAAGCGAAGCGTTTCAACAAAAAGCCTACTCCGGTCTAAACGCCGGCATCATCTTCTCCATTCTTTGTCCAATCAAATCACTAAATACATTTTGATCCGTAGCATTAGTTGGAAGCACGGCGATCTGGACATTATCCGCTAATTCTTTGTTTACCAAATAAGAAGCATACGTTGGGTTCTCTGAGCAAAGTTTAGCAAAGCGCATCTCTGTGTCTAATTCGTCTAATCGAATTCGCTTTTTCTTTTCGATCGCTAGATTATCTATCTCTCGCAATCTTTGCAATTCTAAATTTTTTAGTTCTGTTTGTCTTTCTAATTCTGCGGAAGCGAGTACTCGGTTTCGTTCTGCTTCATTGGATGTTTTAAGAAGTGCTACTCGGTTTTGTGTTTCCGCTTTAGCCATCTCTATCGCACGTTGACTCTTCTCAGTCTTTGCTTGAATCTCTTGTAAACGTCCGGCTGCCTCTGCTTTTACAATCGCTACTTTACCGTCTGCTTTAGCCTTTTCTTTTTCTGCCTCCGCCCGAGCCAGATCAGCGATTTGTCGTTGTTTGATTCGTTCTAACTCTTGACGCTGCATTCCAGCTTCTTCCATTGCCTTGGTGTAATTATTAGGAAATACTAAATTAGAAACAATTACTTCTTTGATACTGATACCATCTTCCCCAAGTCGTCCATAGAGATTAGATTTAATATCGTCCAAGTACTGTTGTCTTTGTGGACTAAAAACAGAATCCACACTTTCATAAGTATTTGATACGGTACTCGTAATCTCAAAACAACGTGGTACGATAATTTTTTCATAATAATCATCTACCGATGGAAACTGTGTTTTAAAATCTTCTTCATTTTCAATTTTCCAACGAACCGCTAATTGCATACCCATTGGAACACCATCTCCCAATCGGATTTGATTTAACGTATGCTGATGCACTTGATCAAAACTAAGCGGTGAGACTTCTTCCGGATTAATCGTTTCCGATAGTTCGGCAGCAACTTTATCGTGTTTGATTTTATAATAAACCAATACGCCAGCGAAAGTTAAAGTTAAAAGAGTAAGAGCGATTCCAAGATGCAGGTACTTTTTCATTTTATTTGATTTAAAGTGAAATAATAGATTGTTTGTACTCGCAAGATGCAGGGAATCCTAAGTTATTAACGGGGTGTTCTAGTATTCGGGGAAGATGGGCGAGTATTCGTTATATGAGGGATTGTTTCCTCAAGTGTGTCATTTTGCCGCCCGCGCCTCTAATCTCCGCAATTCTGCGGAGCAGGCTATAAAGGAAGCCCAGCCCGCTGACACACTTTAAATGAACAGTCTCTTATATGATATAAAAAAAGGGCAGCATCATTTAGATACTGCCCTTTAAATAAAATAATTTATTTTTTATTCGTTCTCCGTTACACCTTGTACGAGTAAGGAGATATTATCATTTAAAACTTCTACGAAGCCTTTTTCGATAGAGAATACTTTACGCGTGCCATCTTCTTCTTTGATTAAGACAGAACCAGCTTTAAGCGCTGATACCAAAGCAGCGTGTCTTCGCTTTATTTCGAATCTACCAGCTACACCAGGTACCGTTAGAGACTTAATAGGCCCTTCAAATACCGTTCGGTCTGGTGTTAATACGCTTATATTCATTTTAATAATTTTATATTTCTAAAATATGGAGCGATTAGGCAACCTCAGCAAGAATACGCTTACCTTCTGCGATTACTTCTTCGATGTTTCCTTTCAAGTTGAAAGCTGCTTCAGGATACTGATCTACTTCTCCGTTCAAGATCATCTTGAATCCTTTGATCGTATCTTCAATTGGCACCAATACTCCTTCCAATCCTGTAAACTGTTCAGCTACGTGGAAAGGCTGTGATAAGAAACGCTGAATACGACGTGCTCGGTGTACCACCTGCTTATCTTCTTCAGAAAGTTCTTCCATTCCTAAGATCGCAATGATATCCAATAATTCGTTATATCGCTGTAAGATTTGTTTAACTGCCTCTGCTGTATCGTAGTGATCGTCTCCAATAATTTTTGGATCCAAAATACGAGAAGTAGAATCCAATGGATCCACCGCAGGATAGATACCTAAAGAAGCAATTTTACGAGAAAGTACCGTAGTTGCATCCAAGTGAGCAAACGTCGTTGCTGGTGCTGGATCCGTTAAATCATCCGCAGGTACATATACTGCCTGTACAGAAGTAATAGAACCTCGCTTAGTAGAGGTAATTCGCTCTTGCATCAGCCCCATCTCTGTCGCCAAGGTTGGCTGATATCCTACCGCCGAAGGCATACGTCCTAATAAGGCCGATACTTCAGAACCTGCTTGGGTAAATCGGAAGATATTATCGATAAAGAAAAGAATATCTTTTCCTCCAGTTGGGTCACTCATATCTCCGTCTCGGAAATATTCAGCAATGGTTAGTCCAGATAATGCTACTCGCGCACGAGCCCCAGGAGGTTCGTTCATCTGTCCAAATACCAAAGTTGCTTTAGAAGTACTTAATGATTTTTTATCTACTTTAGATAAATCCCATCCACCTTCTTCCATACTATGGGTAAAAGCATCACCATATTTAATTACGTCAGATTCGATCATCTCTCGTAGCAAATCGTTTCCTTCACGGGTACGCTCTCCTACTCCAGCAAATACAGAGATACCTTCGTAACCTTTCGCAATATTATTCATCAATTCCATGATCAATACCGTCTTTCCTACTCCAGCTCCTCCAAACAATCCAATCTTTCCCCCCTTTGGATAAGGCTCAATCAAATCGATTACTTTAATACCAGTATATAAAATCTCTGTTTCTACAGATAATTGATCATATGCAGGTGGCTTACGGTGAATAGGCATGGCATCATCTCCCTTAGGTACTTCTCCAATTCCGTCAATTGCTTCTCCTACTACGTTAAATAAACGTCCCATGATCTGGTCACCAACAGGCATACTAATTGGCTTTCCACCATCTACTACTTCCATTCCACGTACTAAACCATCCGTAGAGTCCATCGCGATCGCACGAACGCTGTCTTCTCCTAGGTGACGTTGACACTCTAAAATAAGTGTTTCACCATTTTCACGCTTAATAGTTAGCGCATTTAAGATTTCGGGTAAGTCTGAATTTTCGCCAGAAAAGCTAATGTCCACAACGGGTCCAATGACTTGAGTAATTTTACCAATATTTGCCATAATCCTTTTGTATTAATTATAATTGTCGAATGTTACGTGAAGTTATTTAAAAATGAAACACAATGGTTGCGGCTAAGTCATTCCTTGCCAATACTTCACAAATTTATCGGCACCGTAGCTTTGGCTACGAACCTCAAAATTTGTATCGTCTTGACAAGCAAGCACTTATCCTCACCTTTTGTGAGCATTCTTAAAGAACTTCTATTGTCAGTTTCTTAAAAACGGTGCAAAGATAGTATTTTTATACGTAAAGAATAGTTTTTTAATCAATTTTCTTAAGTAGAAATATCTTATAATTGAGCGCCTAATCGTAGTTAATTTCATAGCCTTAACTTGCACTCGAATGATCTCTGTACTAATGCCCGTTTTTAATGCTGCCCCTTATTTGAAAGCTTGTCTGACCTCTATTCAAGAACAATCGCTGCAAGACTGGGAATTAATTGCGGTAAATGATCATTCTACCGATGATTCGGCAATAATTTTATCAGAATTTGCTAAATCTGATCCTCGGATTTCTTTTTTTAATAATATAGAAAAAGGAATTATTCCCGCGCTAAGATTGGCTTTTCACCATAGTAAAGGAGAATTCATCACTCGGATGGATTCAGACGACCTGATGCCTATTAATAAACTAGCCAATTTACAAAAGACGCTTCTAGAAAAAGGCCCTGGGCACGTCATCACTGGCAGTGTAGAATATTTTTCAGATACTGGATTGGGTGATGGATATAAAAATTACGAAAACTGGCTCAATAGTCTCGTTCAGCACGATACGCATTACGAAGACTTATATCGAGAATGTGTCCTTCCTTCTCCAGCTTGGTTGATCCATCGTAGAGACTTGATCGAGGCTGGAGCTTTTAAGATCGACCGCTATCCAGAGGATTATGATTTATGTTTTCGTTTTTATGAAAAGGGATTTAAAATTATCGGTATTCCAGAAACCGTCCATCTTTGGCGGGATCACGCTGATCGTACTTCTCGGAATAATCCCATCTATGCGGATCAAAATTATTTAGAACTGAAATTATATTGGTTAATTAAATTGCATTATGATGCTCAACGTCCTTTTGTTATCTGGGGTGCAGGAAAAAAAGGAAAGTTGATAGCTCGACATTTTTTAGAGCAGCAGATCTCATTTCATTGGATTACTAATAATTCAAAAAAACAGGGCATCAATATTTATGATCAAGTTTTGGTATCTCCCGATGATTTAAATTTTGATCAAGACTTGATGTTTTTAATCGTGGTAGCAACTCCTTCCGCAAGAGCAGAAATAGAAAACTTTCTAAAAGAAAAAAATAAACAAAGAGGAAAAAATTATTTCTGGTTTTGTTAAAAAACAATTTATTCTTAATTAAAAAATGCGTTCCTCACAAAGAGAAACGCATTTTTGTTATTTTAAAGAACAGTCTTTAATAATTGCTTATTCTTTATTTCGACGTGGACTAGCAGGTGCAGCAGCACGGCTACCAGAAGTAACGGTCATGTCTCGCATGATGTGAAGTACTTCTTCTAAATAAGCATCTTCTTTAATGTTTTCCATCCACTCTTGGTTACTAGCGATCTTGGTTGTATCCATGTTGATACTTTCCATATCAGCTGCTAAGTTTTTAACAGATAGTCCTTCGATTGGCTTAAACAAATCTGCATATTTATCACCAGCTTCTTTTCTTTCCGCTTGGTCTGCCTGAAATTCAGAAAGCTTCAAAGTATAATTTGTATCGTCACTTTGCTCTTTCAAACGCTTCGCATTTTCTAGAACTGCATTAAAGATTTCACTCTTTGCGATTCTTGCCTCACTTGCTTTTTTAACAGCAGGTAGATTGTCAAGACTCGTCACGTTTTGGCTATATTCAACAGCCTTAATTTCAGTCCATGGCATCGCATTTTCGTGCTCTCGCTCTCCTACGTCAATAAAGTGGTAACGGTCTGGAATGATAATGTCTGGCACTACTCCTTTAAGTTGTGTAGAACCACCATTCACACGGTAAAACTTCTGGATAGTTAGTTTCACTTCACCCAATGGTGTAATATCAGAACCACTTGGCAAGCCACGATCTAGGTCAAAGAATCTCTGTACGGTTCCTTTTCCAAAAGTAGATTTACTACCTACGATAATTGCTCTACCATAATCTTGTAAAGCGGCAGCTAAGATTTCAGAAGCAGAAGCACTAAAAGAGTTTACCATTACGATTAGCGGTCCGTCATATTGTACTCGAGAATCACCATCTTCCAAAATTTCTGGATCTCGACCTCGAGACTTAACCTGAACGATCGGCCCTTCTTCAATAAAGTAACCAGTCATACGTTGCACATCTCGCAATGATCCACCGCCGTTATTTCTAAGGTCTAAGATAATTCCGTTAACGTTTTGTGCTTTTAACTTTTCTAATTCTTTACCGATATCAGTAGCAGAACTACGACCACCACGACGATTAAAATCAGCATAGAATTGAGGTAGTTTAATATATCCTACATTTTCCATTTTACCAGGATAATCTAGAATCATCGACTTCGCATAACTTTCTTCATAAACTACCACATCTCGTACGATAGGAATTTCTTTAATTTCTCCGTTTTCTTTTTTAACGGTCAAAATAACTTTCGTTCCTTTTTTTCCACGAATGTAGGTGACCACTTCGTCCAATCTCATACCGTTAACATCTAGTACTTTTTCTTCTCCGTCCTGACGTACTTTCATGATCAGATCATTCGCTTCTAATTCTTTTTGTTTCCAAGCTGGTCCACCAGGAATGATACGAATTACTTTTGTGTAATCATCTTCTCCTCTTAATTGCGCACCAATTCCTTCTAAAGTTCCAGACATTCTAATATCAAAATCCTCTTTATCTTTTGGTTCAAAATAAACAGTATGTGGATCATATAGACTAGCAATAGAATTAAGATAGTCGCTTAAACGGTCAGAACGCTTCAGCTTATCAATTCGCTTAAAAAGGTCATCGTAATTTTTAAGTACGGCCTTTCTTACATCTGCTTCTAATTCTGCTTCTGTTTTTCCAACCAACTTTTCGTCACCGTCTTTTTGGCCACGTAACTTACCAGCTAGTTTGGTCATCACATCATATTTGAGTGACTTCTCCCAATACTCTTTTAACTCTGCATCATTTTTTGCAAATTCTTTTTTCTCAAAATCTAATTCTAAGTTTTCTGTTTTCGTAAAAT
>CALKJE010000321.1 GCA_937995675.1 uncultured Saprospiraceae bacterium | reverse complement strand
GGAATTTCCATCGGTTCCAAAACAGCACCTACTGTATGAAAACGACCTTGTGGCGCTAAGGTAGATAAGTAGGATTTCCAATCCAGTTTAACATTCGTCGTATTGATGATCAAGTCTAATTGACCTGCAATAGATTTCAATTCTTCTAGATCACGAGAGTTGATTACTTTCGTTGCACCCATTTCTAGGATCGCTTCTTTTTTATCTGGACTAGAACTAAACGCGATTACTTCGCATCCCCATTTATTTAAAAACTTCAAAGCCATATGTCCCAGTCCACCAATTCCGATTACTCCTACTCGATCCGTCGCTTTTACATTCGCCAACATAATTGGATTAAAAACAGTGATACCTCCGCATAATAACGGTCCCGCCTTTTCCAAATTAATTCCCTTTGGTAATGGAATCGTCCATGACCAATGCGCACGTGTATGATCTGCGAAACCACCATGACGTCCAACGATGGTACTTTCTCCATTGCGACAAAGATGGTGTTGCCCACTCATACATTGTTGGCAGTGCATACAAGACGCCGACTTCCAACCAACCCCAACATAATCTCCTTTTTTAAGGTTCTTAACTTGCGCTCCAACGGCAATGACTTCACCAATGATTTCATGTCCGGGTACTAAAGGATATTGGGTCATTCCCCAAGCATCTTCCATCATACTCATATCAGAATGACAAAGGCCACAATAATGGATTTTTATATCTACTTCTTCGCTACCCAAATCACCTAATTCATAATTAAATGGAGTTAGTTTTTCGGCTCCTTTCTCTCTGAGCGCGTACGCGTTTACCTTCAGCATTATTTCTTTTTTAGAAAATGATTAATAACCAATACTAGCTTTTTGAATCGCCTCATTAGAACCACGAAGCAGCCTATATTGTTCATGAGAAAATAGATGCGGAAACTTACTTTATTTCACTTCGTTTTGGAATAGTGGGTTAACTAAATTATAGGGGTTTGAACCATCTTTTTTCTGATTCATACTTTAAGAATTGCCAAATTATTCGAGATTAAAATTTAAAATTTTTTGTTTTAAATTAATTTTTACCTAGTTTTACACCAAACAAATCTTACTTATCATTGTAGGTTTGGACTTTTCTGGGTTGTACTTAATAGTATAGTGACCTTTCCGGAGAAATGAGTAAAAAATCACATCGTGGAAATTAGAATTTTAACCAAGGTTGATACCAAAGGCTGTTTTGTCACGCCTAATTTTTTTTACTCAAAAAATCTACATGTCCAAATCAAGGAATAAAGAACAAAAAGAAAATAAAGATTCTGGTAATATATACGATCGAATTTTTCGCGAAAATGCCCGAACTATATTTATTCCATTAGTCCAATCTCAAGTTAATATTGATATTACTCGATACGAGGCATTAGAATTTAAAATGGCTAGAACTAGGGAACGAGAAGTTGATTTTCTTTATAAAATTTTTAACAAAAAAGGAAAAGAAAGTATCCTTCACCTTGAATTTCAAACTAGAAATGACCGTGAGATGCTTGCTCGTATCCAAGAATATCATGCCTTGATTTATCGCAAGTATAAACTTCCTATTCGACATATTGTGATCTACCTTGGTAGACCTAAGTCAACTATGAAAACTAAATTGGAACCTAGTTTCATTTTTACTGGTTTTGACATTATCAATATTACGGAAATTGATCCCGATAAACTCATCAGTACACAAGTCCCAGAAATGATCATCTTAGCACTACTGAGTGATGTAAAAAAGAACCACATTGAAATAATACTAAATAGAATTGTAGATAAATTAAAAGGTTTAGTGGACTCAGAGGATCTAATTGCTAAATATATGAATCAGTTGTTAATCTTAGCAAGAATTCGTAACTTTCATTCAATTGTTGAACAAAAATTAAATAATATGCCTATTTCATATAACGTTGAAAAAGATAGCCTCTACTTACGTGGAGTAGAAAAAGGAGTCAACCTCGGTATTGAACAAGGTATCGACTTAGGAATGAAAAAGGGAATTTCCAAATCTGTTTGGAATTTATTTAAAGCAGGACAATCGATTAAATTTATTGCTGAGACCCTAGAACTAAGTACCCAACAAGTAAAAAAGTACATCAAAGAATGGGAAGAAAAATCATAAAGGCCTTCTTTTTTTATTCACATTAAAATTTCTCAATTAACACTACTCCACTACCGTTTCCAAACCAAGTCTAAATTTCCTTGATCTTCTTTTAGAATATTGGCAGTCTTTAAATGATATACTACATTTTTTAAAACTTTATTACTAATCCAGCCGTGAATGGCCCAAGAAGTTTTGTGATACCAATGTGCCACGTCATTTGGTAAAATGCCATAACGCTTGGCTACCAAATCAATATTATCATCGGATTGCATAAAGTAATCACAACTATCGTGAATGGTACGGAGCATCCGAATCAACGTTTCTGGTTTTTCTTCAATAGCTTTTTTGGTAGCTGCAATCATAAAGCAAGGCCAAGGAGTCAGGTACTCTCCTACTCGTCGCAATTGGCCAGAATCTACATAAGGCTTGGTCGTATACTTTTCCCAATAAAAAACATCTGTTTCTAAATTGGTAAGAGAAGTCAATGCTCCTTCTAAATTTTTAATAATATGGAATTGTTCTGTCGTAATGGATTTGCCTTGACTATTCGCATCTACAATCGCCATCAGATTTGAGCCTGATCCAAAACGACTAATGGCATATCGTTTATCATAAATATCACTATGATGTCGAAGACTATTTTCTGTTCCAGTATGAATCCCCCAAATCAGCGGAGAAGTAACATATTCACTAATAATTAGAGATGGATTTCCGTTCGCGATATCGGTAATAATTCCTTCGGTAAGCAAAATACAGGCATCTACTTCATCATTGCGAAGCGCCTTCGTCATTTGTCCAGTTCCACCTTTAAATGTCGTCCATTCTAGATCGACACCTCTCGCAGCAAAGGCGCCTTTTTCGTTGGCCAAATGAACAGGAAGATTAAAGTGTTCTGGGACACCGCCCAGGCGAATGGTTGTGTTCTTCATGGTGCTAAAATAATAAAAAAATAGAGTTTATGTTTGGAGATTTTGTATAGGGAGAAAATAGAAGTTTTTGAATTAATCAAGAAACGCCCGCAGTTTAATAGCCATAGCTATTAGAACGAGGACGTGACGCAGCGTAATTCAAAAAGGTCATTTAATTCCCATACAAATTTTCTATACATAAACTCTAATAGAAGTGCGTTTTTGGGGCTAGAGGAATAATAAAGAAGATATTCAAAGAAAGGAATTACTAAGGATCTAACGCGCTACTCTAAATGATAAACTAGGATTGATTTGCTTTAGGCTATTTTGCAAAAGTGTGTCAGCGGGAATGGCTTCCTTTAGGATCGAGGCGCGGGTGGCAAAATGACACACATAAGTGAAATTTCTCAACTTCAACAATCACTTAATGAATGATCACTTCGGTAACCACTTCCTCACCGATTTCTTTATTCATCATTTTAATGATTTTCGCTTTACCATAGTTTAGTTCCTGCTTGAGTGGCGCAGAATCTATTTTGATAAATAATTTTCCTTTCGTTAGACTGATCTTTTTCGTGTATTTATTGATGCTGGGTCCCATGGTAGATTCCCAGACAGATTTGACCTTCAGCTGATCCAGCTTTGGCTTTAGACGCCGAGAATTCATCATCTCAGCAAGTACATCCTTTAATTCTTGATCGTTATACTTTTTCATTCTGAATCTGAATCAGTGTTTTAAAAACAATTGGAATCGAAATAGCTCACAAAATCATTCTAATTAACAAAAGCGCTATTTGCTTCTGGCTATTTGCTATTTGCGCTCTTTAATCGCGGTCGAGTGAAGCAAATAGCCAATAGCAAAATGCAAATAGCAGTTTCATATTCTTTTTTTAGTTTTAAACTTATTTTTAACTCCTGATTTGCATTTTAAATAATCTTACCATTTTCTACCGTAAATTTACGATAATTTGCGGCGTATTGCTCAACTATTTTTTCCAGTCGATTTTCGTGGGTATCTGTAATAAAAATTTGACCAAAATCTTGTTCTAATAATAATCCAATTAACTGAGATACTCGATGTCGATCCAATTTATCAAATATATCATCCAACAATAGTAATGGCTTTTTATCTTTTTGTTGTTTTAAAAATTCAAATTGTGCTAATTTCAACGCCAACACAAAAGACTTTAATTGTCCTTGAGAACCAAACTTCCGCAATGGATTACCACCAATCGTAAACTTTAGATCATCTCGATGAATCCCTACCGTTGTACGCTGAAGAATTCGATCTTTTTGTTCAACTTCCGCCAGTAAATCCTTTAAACTTTCGTTTTCTAATTTTGAAACATACGCTCCTGCCACCTGTTCTGCATCATTAGAAATCACTTGATAGAAACGTTGAAAGACCGGAAAAAATTCTGTGATAAATTTCTTTCGGGCTTGAAAAATAAAATCTGCTGGCGCTAGTAATTGTTCATTATAAATTTGAATCAATTTATCATCAAAATAACCAGACTTACCCATTTCTTTTAGCGCCGCGTTTCTTTGCTTAAGCACCTTGTTATAAGTAATCAACATTTTCAGATAACCACTTTCTAATTGCGAAAGTGTATTATCAATAAATCGCCGACGTTCTTCACTCCCCTCGGAAACCAATTGCGTATCATCAGGAACAATCATTACCACTGGAATCTGCCCAATATGATCAATCAGTCGGTCATAAGCGACATCATTTCGTTCAAACTGTTTTTTCTTTCCAGGAATCACTTTCGCCACCACTTTTTCAAGACCTTCAAATTGTCCTTCTATTCTAAAAAAAGTCTCCCCTTGCCGCACCATCTGTCGATCGTTGGTTCCAAAATTACT
>CALKJE010000320.1 GCA_937995675.1 uncultured Saprospiraceae bacterium | reverse complement strand
ATTATCAAGTTATACGAGGCAAGCCAGGCAGGTGTAAAAATAAAGTTGATCATCCGTGGGATCTGCTCCCTGGTTCCAGGAGTAAAAGGAGTCAGTGAAAACATTCAAGCCGTCAGTATCGTTGACCGTTATCTAGAACATTCACGCATCTTTATTTTCCATAATAATGGGAAAGACGATATTTATTTATCCAGTGCTGATTGGATGGTTAGAAATTTGAGTCACCGAATTGAAACAACTTTTCCAATTTATGACCAGAGCTTAAGA
This sequence comes from uncultured Saprospiraceae bacterium, assembly GCA_937995675.1. Classification (GTDB taxonomy): domain Bacteria; phylum Bacteroidota; class Bacteroidia; order Chitinophagales; family Saprospiraceae; genus JALZUU01. Next base: position 4,808 of record CALKJE010000320.1, on the reverse strand, counting down.
AAGGAAATTTTAAACTTTGTAAAACTACAATTACAAGACAACGTAAAAGCCAGAGTGATCGACGCGAAACAACATAATCGCTACGTGGTGAATAAACAATCTATTCCAGTAAGAGCTCAAATCGAAACTTATTTTAACATCAAAAGAAAAGAAGAGAATCCGTAGGAAGTGTGGAAGTTGTCTGCCGGCAAGTAGCTCGTCGAATCGTTACGACCAACCGTAAAGACAATTCATGAATTGTCTCTCTGTTGTCTCTCTGTTGTCTCCTACAAAAAACAGAAAAAAAGATTTATCAACTAATTAAGATAATACAATAGAAGTGTTTGATTTTGCGATTGAATTTGGAACTGTTCAATAAACTGTGTCAAAATCAATTTAAAACCTAAAAACGAAAACTTGTAATCGACAGTCATTCAGGTTTCTAAAAAAAATAAAACAATCCCGTCACTGAAATGCCCTACCCCCATCAAATCGATTCCTTCCCCAAGGTACATTGATAAATCCTAAGGAACCTGGTTTTACGCGTAAGGAGAAAGAATAAACACCTGATTCAGGAAACCATGACATATCCAATTGCCAGCAATGTAGGTCTCTGGAAAAGCCTAGACTAGGATAAGAGAAAGCTTTATTTTTAAAATCATAAGCTATATTTCCAAAGTTCAGTCGCCATTTTTCGGTTAGCTGAATATTTCCACTTGTTCGAATACCATGCGTTTGCACAATGACGGTATCTCTTCCATCTATGCGTCTCACTCGAGCACGGAATTCATGTGATAGAGTAAACGATTCAAACCATTCCCATAAGCTTACCGGGCGTTGAACCTTTTGTGTTTGTCGAGCTCCTTGTTCATTACCAAATCCGGAATTTCCTCCCACGCCTGGAGGCGGAGCACTCGTGCTAGAACCACTGCTCCTACTTGTCCGAGGTTTGGCTTTTTTTCCAGTAATAATCTCTCTAAGTTTTTTGAGGGGCATTCGGGTAGTCAGTCCAACATTCGCATCGACGAATCTTAAAATTTTACCATTCTCTTTAAGATTAAAGTTATTAGATCGACTACCATCTTCATTCAAAGCATAAGGATCTAATTGCCAACCAAAAGTTAAGGTAGTCAATCGATCAAAAAAGTTGGTATTACCAGAAAACCGAATCACACTCCACTGTTGTGTATCCTTAGCCATGTTATAGGTTCCAACGACGTTAAGCGTATTGATCAATTTAAATTTCTTAAGGGTACTATCTTTTTTAGAAAAATATTTGGCTTCCACTAAGTTCCCCATTCTAAAGCTCAAATTTCTTTGCTCTCCTCCCGCAGTAGGTCGTTCATAAATCGATTCTCCAAAAATATTATACTCTTCTGGATTATTAAATTCGGAACGAATATCGGTATCAACTTCTCTAAAATAATCTAGAAAACCAGAAGTATAATCCGGTGTATAATTAAAACTAATACTAGGAGAAATTTGATGTCGAATACCACGTAACCAACCTTTTTTAAATTTAACGGTTCCAAATAATTTGGTGGAAGCTGAAACACCTGAAGTGAATAAACGATAAGGTTTAAAACCATAAACCAACTCTTCCTCTACGGTTCCAAAGGCCGTGGTATCAAGCACCAATACTTTGGGTTCTCCAGGATTTAATTGAATAGAATCTTCGACAATAGTCAGTTCCGGATTGAGTCTTTTTTCTAATGATTTAATATTCCAAACTTCTGTCAAGTTGATACTTGGCCCAACTTGAATAAATTTAAATAAATTAAAACTCGCATTCGCAGCAGCTTTATGTCGCATCCCTACTTGTAAATCATCCAAAGTTTGTTGTGTAAATAAAGTAGTATCCGTTGATGAAATTCGGCCTTTTAAATTGGCATCATATCGTACAGATATTTTCTCATACCAGGACGGTTTTGCTTTTGGTATTTTTCGCTTAAAAGGAAAAAACTGCTGCACCTTAAAATCAGCATTTGGAAAATCAATGGTTACTTTTCGAGAACGCGTATTCTGAGAATGACTAAGCCCAGCAGAAAAGGTAAACGGCTTATCTGGGAATCGATTGCTATAATTGATATTTGATCGAATGGTATTTTCCAATCGGCTATCGGCATCATTATAAGTGCTTGCTTGGTTATTATTCGTTTGTAAATTTAAGGATCCTCCAAAAGTTTGAGATGGACTTGCTTTTGGATCTTGGTTGTGTCGCCAGTTTAAACCAATCGAATTATTCCGCAAGAACTCCAATCCTACTTCTTGTTTATTACTGGTAACCGTCAGGTTAAGACTTCCACGGTGTTTATACCGTTTATAATAATTCATATCTCCATAAAGTCGGTAGGTTCCTCGGGTATAAATATCCCCTCTTACCGTCAAATCCATATAATCACTAATTGGAAAATACCAACCCCATCCTCTAAAACCTAATCCCAATGTTCCAGACCTTTCAAAGGTTCCACGCACCATTCCAGTCTGCTTATTTTTACTCAATGGAAAAAAACCGAAAGGTAAAACAATTGGCGTCGCAACACCTGCAATTTCTAAATTAGACGGTCCGACTACTGCTACCTTATCAGGGACTACCTTAATTTTCTTGGCTCGAAATCCAAAGTGTGGTTCGTCATGGTTACAGGTGGTAACCAATGCATCAGCAGAATAAATAATGTCATCTACTAATGTATCCTTGGTTTCTTGACTGATATATTTTGTTCGGTCTCCGAGGATATACATATCAGATTGTTGGGTCCGAGCGGAATAGATGATTCCTTTTCCTTTCTTAAAATTATATTTTAATCGCTCTGATTCAAATTTTTGATCTCCGTCTTCAAAAAATGGCAATCCGGTTACCTTTCTAGTCAAAGAATCCATTCTACCTTCTGCCGTGGCGATATTATTCTTCATATCAAAAATAATATAGTCCGCCGTTAATATTCGACCTCCATAATCTACCTTTGCTCCACCATATAGATATACCACTTGATTTTTCACATCCATCCGCTGACTATCTACGGCAGAATAATCAATTATTTCATCTAATCCGTTGTCGGCTACTTTTACCCTCGAATCTACCCCGCTTAGCGATGCAAAACCAGCACTAGTCGAACCAGATATTCCACTTGTAGGAGCAGCTCCTCGCAAAGAATCTAATTTAGCGGTAAAATCGGTGGGCTGAATTTTAAGAGAATCAACTGATTTATGTAAGCTATCTGTACGAACCAGTTTAGGCTTTTCAGGAACCGTATCACGAATGGAAAATACTTGGGTGTTTCCTGGAGCTACCACTCCAAAAAACAAACTAACCAATAGTATAATACGGATAAAAATCAAAAATCTTATAGTTTTAGTCTACGAAGCGCTTTTAAGCAACTTCATAAGTAGAAACGAGAGAATCTTAGTTCTGTGGCCTGATATATCAACTTTAACACTTTCAACCACGGTTCCAACTGCAAATATACCCAATGAAGTGGCATAGAACAGAACGGTAAGTCTTTATTTTTTATAAATTTGCACCACCAAATAGGTAAGCAAATATAGATGTTTACCTAAAAGCTTGTCTAATTAGCGCATCGAATCCAAAACTTGGAACAATTTAGCCGCTTAATAGTTAGAAAAGCAGGGACTTTCCCCCAAATCGGTCTTTTAGCACCTTGCAATGACCGATTTTCTGGAACAGTCTCAAAAAGCACATAATTACTCTTTGTTTTGGAAAACCTGATGTATGTCAAACGAAATTAAAATAGGAATATTAGCCGTTGTAGCCGTTGTTATCGGAATTATCGGTTTCAAATTTATGAAAGGACAAAATGTTTTTTCAAATGATAATACGATCTATGTAAAATATGATCAGGTTAGTCAACTCTCTCCCTCTTCTCCAGTTCTAATGAATGGATTTCAAGTTGGTTCCGTAGCTGATGTTCGGCTCGACCCGGAGGATATGAATTCTGTTTTAGTTGCACTTCATATCAATAAAGAAGTTCGAATTCATAAAGATGCTCGTGCAGAAATTGGAACCTCTGTTATGGGGGGTACTTATGTGGTAATTGGTAAAAATAAAAACTGTGATAGTGCTACTTGTGTGGCAGATGGAGGAAGTTTAAATGGAATAACACTCGGTGTTCTTGGTTCTATGCTACCAAAAGAAGATATAAATGAATATACTTCCGCCTTAAGAGAAAATCTCGGTGGAATGTTGGATACCGTTAATCAAAAAATTAATGATCCAGATCCGAATAATAAAATTGGACAATCTATTCGAGATCTATCAGTTACGCTCGAAAGCCTAAAAAGATCTACTCTTCAGCTAGAATCCATTATGGCGAGTAACGCCAAGAATCTCAATACGACCATGTCCAACATGGCCACCTTGACCAATACTTTGGCTGAGAACAACGATAAAATCACTGGTATTCTTAATAATGCAAAAGTCTTTTCTGATGACCTTAGTCAGATGAAACTAAGCAATACCATGTCGAAAGCAGACACAACTTTAGCATCTGCCAACCAAGCAGTTAAGCAACTACAAACTACCCTAGCAACTTCCGATAAAATGGTCACCAACTTGAATGAACTGGTAACAGGTATTAAAAATGGTGAAGGAACAATCGGTTTAATGCTTAACGATGATCAGTTGTACAAAAACATTACTGAAACCAGTGCAGCTTTAAGTAAAGTGCTAACGGATTTCCAAGAAAAACCTTATCGCTACATGCCGCTAAAAAGTCGTCGTAAAGTGCTAAAACATGATGAAAAAGATGCCGAAGCTGAAGGCAAGAATTAGCAAATAGCAAATAGCAAATAGCAAAATTCTAAAAAGATCC